>NZ_JBGFFX010000020.1:0-59832 GCF_041224955.1 Erwinia aeris
AAAAACCAGGCCCGGGGCACATAGACTCCATATTGTGGTGATTTGAATCCAGCTCGCTAGTGTACACCGCAACGGCACGCTGAGGGCATATCCCTAAAAATTATAAATCAGACACAGGACGAAAGGTTATTCAGCAGAAACGGCGAACGTGATAACAATTTTTTATTGAGCATGAGCAACGATGCATGCTTCGGGCATTCTGCGTTTGCTATTGGCGACCTGGCGCCGATCACAGATGGTGAGCCTGATAAACAAATGCTTGAGGTTTTACGGCAAAAACACATTACGGTGCTTTAGCAGGATGATGAATTGCTTCAGGTTGATTACGGGGTGTATCCGTACAGAAGGCCAGATATGGCGCACACAGGGCCTTTGAGGTTATTTTTTCCGATGGTGATGGTTGATAAAGGAACAAAATAAACTTTCCAACCACTTTAATAGTCCTCACCAATATGAATAAAGAAAGCCATGTATATTTCCGGTCATAAACATACTCATAATCAGCCTCCTGTCAGTGACTCACCTTCCAGTAATACGTCTGCAGATGAAAGTCGCCTGACAGCGGGCGCGGCCTCCGCCCGTGACAGCGAACCGCCTACAGAGCCCTCCTCTGAGGCGAAACAGCACGGTCATCATCCGGAAGCAGACAAGGGGATTTCCGGCAACAGAAAGTTGCTTGTGGGATACAAAGATGCACTGTCCCGTAGCATGGTGGAAGGCGATAAAAAACATCTGGCCAGGTTTGACAATAATCTCCGTCCCCCATCGGTTTTGCTGCCGCGCGCAGCCTCGTCACCAGATGTCATTCATGACAGCGATGTCCTGAATGATTTTCGCAGACAGGCTTCTGAGCGTGGAAGACGTTATGGTGCCAGTGCAAAGACCGTTGGGAAAAATCAGGAAGCCTGGATCGATAAAAAAACAGGGAAGGGAATACTCAGCGGCACACTCTGGCCCCATGATGAAGCGGTATGGAACACCATACCGGATATCAAAAATCAGCCTTCCGCTGTATTCATGCCGGGTTATGCCGTGGGCGATCGGTATTCTGCCATTCTGACAATGCTGACGTATCCGGAAATGAAGCTCACCATCGGCTACAGCGAGAAGCAACCGGTACTGCCTGCTGAAAAAAAATACGCCATGGAAGCATTTGAAATCATTACGGATGCCCTGAAAAAGTCTGGCGTGAGTCAGGAAAATATCAACAAACGGCTTTCCGTAGTGCGCTATGACGGTGAAACCCCGCTGAACCACATTAGCGGCAGTTTTAACGATCCGGAGAACCGGAAAAATTTCACCACGGTACTGGGAGAAAAATCCGCCATTTGTGAACCACAGAATGCCTCACCCGACAGCCATCTCTTCCATATCTCCGCAACGACGGTAATGATGGCAAAACACTGGGAAGACAATGATGATCCGGTGCGTTCCGGCGCTGAAATCAGAAAGCTGGTTTATGGCCTGGTTAATGAAGAGGCCCGGGCAGAGCTTGACAGCCTTGTTGACAGCACGATTAAGGAAACGGGCCTGAAAGATAACTCCGTCTTATTATGGAAAACAAACAAGCCATTTGAGACGCCGGTTCGTGACGCCGCCTCTGCCCGTCAGAAAGAGGCGTTTGCCAATCCCCGTATGTTTGAGCTTATCCACGCTGCGCTGGAAAAGCAGGGAACGCCGGTAGCCTATATCGGGGACGGCTTCCGAAATGAGTACAAAAATCGCATTGAAGATCGCCATCCCTGGGAAAATCGCAGTACGCCCGACCTCAGCAAATTCTGGCAAAAATCTGCGCTTCTGAAAGAGCGTGTCAATCAGTGGTATTTTCTTGATCGGATAATGCAGAAATCAAACGGGAAAGCCTTCATCGGCGTGCGCAGCGGCGCGCTTGAACCGCTGAGTCTGTTAGGGCATAACGTCGTTTACCTTGAACCTAAATCCCTGTTCACGCCTGAACGCCATGCCCCCTGGCAGGGACGTATCCCCTATAACCGTCTGATTACAGAGGCATCAGCGGGGTATATTGATAATGACACGGAGGTGGAGCTGAAGAATCTGGGTAAGGAAATTGTTGCTGACAACCTGAGGGCCAAACTTTCTCTTGGGCCGGGTGACGGCGATCGGCAAGCCCTTGTCAAAAGCCTGTCGGAAAATAATCTTGCTGGCAGGGAGAAAATTGACCGGCATGACCGCATTGAAAATAATATCGCACAAGGCATTCTTTCACCGGCAGAGCTCAGCCTGATGTTGCGTATGGTCGAAACCGGCCAGCCTGCGCATTTACTTATGGACAGTGAGAAAAGCGGATAGCCGTCATCTTTTATTTGCCGGGTCTTATAAGCAGGCTGACTGCTGAGCTGCCGACGTAAAGTGATGACGGCGCAGCTCGATCGGCCTGTGTGTACCCGTATACGGGACGGCCAGAATATAAGCCTGCCGAAAGTTAGTAAACAGGCGTGAAATCAACTGCGTATTGACAAAAACGCTACCTGAGCTCGCCGAAATAGCCCTCGTCGGCTTTTTTCAGCAGTTCGTCCACAATAATCCGGACTTTCGGAATGAGATGGCGCGTCCGGGGCCAGACTACGCTAAGCGCAACCGGAACCGGCATGTGATCGGCCATGATGGTAACAAGATGGCCGGCGGTGATATGGCTGCCCACCATCGACTCCGGAAACTGCGCAATCCCCGCCCCTGCCAGACAGGCCAGCAGCATGGCATCGCCGTCGCTTATCTGATGCGCCGTACCGGATATAAACTTTATTTCCCGCTCTGCCACCGGACGTAGCCGCCAGGCAAGGGGCGCCCCGCGCCGGAAGCCCATTATGCAGCGGTGCTTTTTCAGCGCTTCAATGTCGTCAGGCACGCCGTGTTGTTCAAGATAACCGGGGGACGCGCACAGGAAAAGACGCTGCCGGCTCAGGCGCCGGGCAATCAGCTCATCCGTGCTCTGCAGTTCGCCCAGGCGCAGCACCAGATCCACCCCCTCCTCAACCGGATCGATAAGACGGTCATTAAAGGTCAGCGCCAGCCGCAAAGCCGGATAGCGGGCTGTCAGCTCCAGCAGTATCGGCATCATCAGGTTGCGACCAAATGATGCCGGCATATCGATACGAACCGTGCCCGCAGGGTTGTCCTGACGTCTGCTGAGCATGTTTTCAGCAGAGTCCAGGATTTCCAGCGCCGACAGGCAGCTTGTCAGATAGGCTTCTCCATCGCTGGTCAGGCTCAGTTTACGGGTTGAACGGTGGAACAGCCGTGTACCCAGCCTTTCCTCCAGCCTTGCCACGCTCTTGCCGACCGCGGATTTTGTGATGCCCAGCTGCTCTGCGGCCTCGGTAAAACTGCTCGATTTTGCCGTGATAACAAAATTCGTGATCCCCCGCAGGGATTCGGCCGTTAATTCGGTAGACATAAAGTTTACTCACTGGCGACTTATAGCGTGTTTATCGATGTTTAATTCTATACCAGACTGAAGTCAGCATATAAACACACGACCGGCCACGGCCGGAAAATTCGTCTGAACCGGGAAATCGTTATGTCACAGACAAAACCCCTTACGTTCGTGTCCCTGCTGGGCAGCCTTCGGGCAGGGTCTTTCAATGCGGTTGTGGCGCGAAATCTTGCTGCGCTGGCGCCGCCAGGCGTGGACATCAGCCCGCTCGGCTCTGTGGGCGATATCCCGCACTATGATGCCGATCTGCAAGCCCAGGGATTTCCCGAGACCGTGATGGCAATGGGCAAAGCGATCTCGGCAGCGGACGCGCTGATTATCGTCACGCCTGAATATAACTATTCCGTGCCGGGTGCCCTTAAAAATGCCCTGGACTGGCTTTCACGCCTGTCCGACACGCCGGTTGCCGGCAAACCCGTCGCCATACTGACGGCCTCGCCCGGTGCCATAGGCGGCGCCCGGGCACAATATCATCTGCGTCAGATCCTGGTCTTTCTGGACGGCAGCGTCCTGAACAAGCCTGAAGTGATGATTAGCCAGGCTTCATCCAGGCTCGATCCGCAAAGCTGCACCATAACGGATGCGGATACCCGCAGCCTGATTGCGGCTCAGCTCAGCGCGCTGGCAGAAATGGCGGTAAAGCAGAGCTGAGCAACACCTTTACCCTGTCTGTAAAATCTTTGGAGGAAATTATGTCTACCGGCACCGTTCGCGGTATGGACCATGTTGGCATCACCGTTTCTGATATTGAAGAAGCAACCCGCTTCTTTTCAGAAGCTTTTGGGGCTGAAGTTATCTACGACTCCGTGTCGCCCTCGGACGACGACGTGAAAGGCGAAGAGACGGAAAGTATCCTGAACCTGTTTCCGGGAACCAGAATCACCACGGTCAGGATGATGAAACTACAGCACGGCCCCGGCCTTGAGCTGTTTGAAATGCAGGGGCCGGAGCAGCATCAGCCCGTACGGCCCAGCGATTACGGCATCCAGCATTTTGCCGTTTACGTTGATGACATTAACGAAGCCATCGGCCTGTTTGAGCGTGCCGGCGGGAAAATGTTTACGTCTCCGCAGCCGCTGATGTTTCCGACCGAGGCAGGAGACAATAACTTTTTCTGCTACGGCCGGACGCCCTGGGGCAGCGTAATTGAATTAATCTCACTGCCCTCCAGGCTTCCCTATGAAGAAAGTACTTCCCTGCGACGCTGGAAGCCGTAAATATCGTGGTTGCGCAGGCCTGACTTTTTCTAAAAGCCAATAACGGGGGCAATTCACCGTTGCCCCGACTCCCGCCGCATCTCTCTGCTGAGTGCTTTTAAGGTCTGTCAGCGCCTCTTGACGCAGCCTGGCCGCGCTGGCTGTCGCCACGCGCGGTCAGCAGGCAGGCGGGCAAAAAGGGATCGGGCCAGCGCATAAGTTATCTTATTTAATAGCAGCATAAGTGCGCCCTTCTCTGAGCCATGCCTCAAAAAATAGGCAATCAAGGCGCAAGGCTTCTCAGCACCAGCGCAGCCAGGCGGCTGGCATCTTCTTTGGCCGTATCAAGGGCGGCCTGCAGCTGCACCGGATCGGCGTAGGGCCTGAGCACCAGATAAACAGCGGCAGCCGTTTCGTCCAGCGGCGTTTTACGCTCAAACTCTCCCGCCTCGCGCCCCTCGCGCAGAATGGCAACGGTGGTTTCGCGCAGCCAGGCTTCATACCGCTCTGCCGACGACCAGCGATCGCGCGAAGCCGCAGCAGCGATATCAAAAAGGCGGCGTTCCCGAAAAAACAGCTCGCTCCCCGCCACCGTAAGCGTCTGAAAAAGGCACTGCATTTTCTCCGTAGCCGAAGGCGCCTCTTCCAGCGCGGCGTTCAGACGTTGGGTTATCTGCGTAAGGCAGCTGGCGCAGATGACTTCACCTATCTCCTGTTTTGAACTGAAGAACTTATAGATATACGCCTTGGAGAAGCCCACCGAGCGAGCCAGATCGGACACGGTGGTTTTCTCAAAGCCGTAATGGCTGAAGTACTCCATGGCGGCATTGACAATCTGGTCACGAAGGGTGTGATCGGACGGGCCGCGCGTGGCGGCAGGAAGTTTTTGTTCAGTCATTTTTTTTAGCTTCGCTCAGTGAGCTCCCGTTAACGAAATGTGACCGCAATATAGTCTGGTCACCATTTTAACGCACATCGGGCCCGCTTAGTGTTTTTCCGGCACTGACGTTGTACGCGCTGTGCAACTGTGCCGTCATGCTTCACCAGCCTACACCGGGCTGCGCATGTTTTTGCGCAGGGCAATGAGATCCACCTGCCACTGATTTAATTTATTGTAAAGCGCAGTGCGTGAAATTCCCAGAAGCCGGGCCGACTGACGCATATTTCCCTTATTTGCACTCAACACCTCGAGCACGTGCTGGCGCTCTTTTTCATGCAGCGAAGCCTGCCCGGACGCTGGCTGAGCAACAGGATCTCCCTGTCGCATCTCCTCGGGCAGATCCTGCTGGCTGATTTCCATCCCCTCGCATAAATTCACCATCCGTTCGACCAGGTTTTCCAGCTCGCGCACGTTGCCGGGCCATTGCCAGGCCTGTAAACAGGCCATCGCCTGCGGTGAAACAGCCGGGGCGATGCGCTTCAGCCGGTTACAAAGCGCCTGAATGAAAGTATTTACCAGGCCCGGTATGTCTTCACGCCGCTCGCGTAGCGGGGGAATATTGAGGGAAACAACATTGAGGCGATAGTACAGATCGCGGCGGAAAGCGCCTTTCTCCACGGCATCGGACAAATTACAGTGGGTAGCGGCAATAATACGGACGTTGACCTTAAGAGGATGCGCGGCGCCAATACGCACCACTTCGCTTTCCTGGATCACCCGAAGCAGGCTGGTTTGTGCTTCCAGCGGCATTTCGCCAATTTCGTCGAGAAACAGCGTTCCGCCGTCGGCAAGCTCAAATTTTCCGGCCGATCCGCCTCGCCGCGAGCCGGTAAATGCGCCATCAGCGTAGCCAAACAGCTCGCTCTGTACCAGATCCCGCGGCAGCGCGCCACAGTTCAGCGCCACGAAAGGCTCCTGCTGGCGCGGGCCGGCATTATGGATCGCCTGGGCAAACAGCTCCTTACCCGTGCCGCTTTCACCCGTCAACAGCACGGTGCTGTCGGTGCGGCTACTGGCCCTTGCCTGCTGAATAGCCTGCTGCAGCGGCAGCGAATAGCCGCGGATCATATCGAACGTATAGCTGGCGCTCACGCCCATCACCCGCCGGGTAATGGCGCGGATACGCTGGTTTTCGCGCAGAGACAATACGCGCCCGCCGTCAGGCGCGGGCATCAGTGAAACCAGGCAGGAGACCGGCTCTTTGCCGCCGGGCATAAAAAGCAGCTCGCGATCGTTACAGAAAGGCAGGCTGAGCAGCGAGACGTCCTGCGGACGCAGCAGCGCATCAATGGATCCCGCTTCCGGATCGAGGCCACAAAAAATCTGGCGGGCATAGCGATTAAGCGTTTTGATGCTGCCGTGGCGGTCACAGACGATTACCCCTTCATTCAGCGTTTCCAGGATAGATTGCTGCTCGGCGAGCAAATGACGCAGCTGCAGCTGTTGGCCTATCGTCTCCGCCGCTGCCTGAACGGTGCCCAGCGTGTGCGTGTTGAACTTATCCGGCGTGGCGGTAAGCGTCAGTACGCCAGCCAGCTTGCCGTTCTTATCGCGCACCGGCGCGGCGGCGCACTGCCGATGCCTTCTACGCAGATCCAGCTTCCAGTTTTCACCGCTTAACACGTATACCAGCCGCTGTTCGATCAGGCAGCGCGCGGTACAGTTGGTGCCCAGCACCTCCTCACGCAAAATGCTGCCAACGGGCGTCAGATCGGCACCGCAATAATACAAGGTTACCCCGTCAGCATCCGTCAGGTTGATATGGCCGTCCGGATTATAGGCCAGCAGGTTTTCCATAATGCTGCGCGCAACCTGAATCATCTCTGCATTTTGTTCCAGGATAGCGGCCAGTTCGTCTGGCGATGGGGAAATATAGCTGAACGTTTCCGGATCGATATTAAGCGCCCGAGAACGCTGCCAGGAATGCAAAATGCTTTGCCGCATCCAGCCCGGCTGTTTGCCGCCCGTAAAGCTGTGCCAGCCTTGCCACAGCAGGCTGTCCCACTCCGTGACTTCCGTGCTGTCCGGCAGGCTGAAGATAGGATCGCTCTCGTCTTTAAAGGGTAGCCGGCTCAGGTTTTTCATCTACACATCCTTTTAGGTCTGGAATGTCCATTTTATTTACATGTTAAGTTGACATGTAAATTTTGTTTCCAGTTTGTGATCTCTAACTGTGTGGTACTTCACATTACAGGCCCCTTACCGGTTGGCATGCCCTTTGCAATACCTCTTACAGACACGTTGAAAGCGTTAAAAGGAAAGGGGTTGTGA
The DNA here is from genome assembly GCF_041224955.1 of Erwinia aeris. NCBI lineage: Bacteria > Pseudomonadati > Pseudomonadota > Gammaproteobacteria > Enterobacterales > Erwiniaceae > Erwinia > Erwinia aeris. The sequence continues at coordinate 7,862 of NZ_JBGFFX010000020.1, forward strand.
TGCGTAAACATAATATCCGGTTGATTCTTTTCATCTGTTCCGTTGCTTCACTCAGCGGCGTGATCCTTGGCTATGACGCTTCGGTGATCTCCGGCGTAATTGAGCCTTTAACAGAACATCTCAACCTTTCTGCGTGGGAAAGCGGCTGGGCCGTTTCAAACGTTATTCTGGGGTGCGTGGCGGGCGCATGGGGCGTGGGATACGTTTCAGACCGTATCGGGCGCAAGTCCACGTTGATTATTACCGCCGTACTCTTTGTTATTTCCGCCGTGGGATCCGCTCTCGCCCATTCGCTGACGGGTTTTGTGCTCTATCGACTAATTGGCGGGCTGGCGGTAGGAATGGCGTCAGCGATTACCCCTCTCTATATCGCGGAAATCTCCCCCAAGGACTGGCGCGGCCGTATGCTTGGCCTGCAGCAAATGCTGATGGTTGGCGGCCAGGTCACGGTGTATATCGTTAACTATCTGATTGCGCGCGGTATGCCGCATGCCTGGATCGTCAGCGAGGGCTGGCGCTGGATGCTGGCTTCCGGCGTGGTGCCCTGCGCGCTGTTCCTGCTGCTGGTGCCGTTGATGCCGGAATCTCCCCGCTGGCTGGCGCTGAAAGGTAAAACGGATCGCGCTCGCCAGGTGCTGACCCGCCTGTCCAACGCGCAACACGCCGAGCGTTTACTCACGGAAATTCTGGCTTCTTCTCAGGACGCACCTGCCCAGTCCAGCCAACGCGGCATCCTGCGCGACCCGCGTGCACGCTACATTTTGCTGACAGGCTGCGCGATCGCCATTTTGCAGCAGGTTTCCGGTATCAATATCCTGCTTTATTACGCGCCGTCCCTGCTGCAGAACATTACCGGCAGCACCCAGGATTCGCTGTTCCAGAGCATTTTTCTGGGCGTGGCGCTGCTGGCGGGCGTGGCAGTCTGTCTGAGCACCATCGACCGCTTTGGCCGGAAGCCGCTGCTGCGCTGGGGCGCAATAGGATGCGCGCTGTGCCTGATGTTCACCTCATGGGCGTTTATCGCGCAGATTGACGGCATGCTGCCGGTGATTGGGCTGGTGGCCTTCGTTCTGATTTTCGGGCTGTCGTGGAGTCTTGGCGCGTGGCTGCTAATTTCAGAGATTTTCCCTAATCGCATGCGCGCCGTGGCGATGGGTTTCGCCTTCTCTTCCATGTATGTGGCGAATTTTATCGTCACGCAAAGCTTCCCCATGATGAACCGCAGCGCCCTGTTGATGACGCATTTCCACGGCGCTTTTCCGCTGATGCTGTGCACGGTGGGATGCCTGGTAGCGTTCTGGTTCGTACAGCGCTTCCTGCCGGAAACGCGTGGCGTCTCTCTTGAACATATCGAACCGCTGATGCTTTCCAAATCCCGCCGCTTCGCAGCCAGGGCGACGCGGCCCGCTGAACAATCTTCCCTGCCCGACTGGGCAAACACTAAATAATAAGGAGTGCTGTGATGATGAAAACTGTACGAGTGGGACTTATCGGTGCAGGAAGGATGGGCAGTTTCCATGCTGAAAACCTTGCCTGGCGCGTGCCGGGCGCGACGCTGGCGGCCGTAGCCGATCCGCAGCCCGGCGCGGCGGAAAAGCTGGCGCAAAAGCTCGGCGTGGCAAAAGCCTACAGCGATCTTCATGCGCTGTTGCAGGACCCGGACATTGACGCCATTGCTATTGCTGCCCCCGCGCGTACTCATGCTGAATGGGTCATAGCGGCCGCCAGCGTGGGAAAACACGTCTTTTGCGAAAAGCCGATGGCGGTAACCCTTGAGGAAGCGGACCGTGCGATCGCGGCGGCCAGCCATGCCGGTGTGGTATTGCAGGTCGGCTTTAACCGTCGTTTTGACGGCGGCTTTGCCGCTGCGATTGCGGCGGTGAAATCGGGCGTGAACGGCACGACTCAGTTAAGCCGTTCGGTCACTCGCGATCCGGCCTTGCGCGATCCGGCCCCCATCCCGCAGTGGACCATTTTTCTTGAAACGCTTATCCATGATTTCGATACGCTGCTGCATTTTAACCCCGGCGCAAAACCGGTGGAGGTTTACGCATTGGCCGACGCGCTGGTGCGTCCGGATTTTAAAGACAAAGGCCTGCTGGATACCTCAGTAGTGACTATCCGCTTTGACAATGGCGCCATCGCGACGGCGGAAGCCAATTTTCAGGCGGTCTATGGCTATGACGTCCGCGGTGAAGTCTTTGGCAGCAAAGGCATGCTGCAGGCGGGCAATATCAACGCTACCAACTGCGTGCGCTATCACGAGGGCGGCATTGTTATTGAAACTTCCCGCATGGATTCCGAGCTGCTGCGTGAAGCCTATGTGACGGAGATGGCCGAATTTGCGCGCTGTATCCGCACCGGCGAAACGCCGCGTGCTACGGGCAAAGATGCGCGTAACGCGCTCGAAATTGCGCTGGCCTGCATTGAATCAGTTAAACAATGTCAGCCCGTCAAACTGGACGCACGCTAATGAACAGCTATCAGCTTTCCGTTTGCGCCGAAATGGTCTTCCTCGATCTGCCGTTTGTGGAGCGGGTAAAGCGTATTCATGCGCTGGGGTTTGGTGTCGAAATCTGGGGATGGGCCGGTAAAGACATTGATGCGCTGGCCGCCACCGGCGCGCGCTTCACCTCCATGACAGGCTATCTCAGCGGTAATCTGACCGATGACGACGATATCCGGCAGCTGCTGCAAAGCGCTGAAGCCTCGCTGGCGATCGCAGAGCGGCTACGGTGTCCGGCTTTAAATCTTCACGGAACCGGTCTGGATGACAAAGGATTACCGGTAAAACCGGTCGAGGTGGTGACTGGTGCGATGTGGCTTAAGGCTGTGGAAACCTTACGTCAGCTGGCGCGAATGGGCGAACGCGCCGGACGAATATTTACGCTGGAAAACCTCAATCTGCCCGTTGACCATCCGGGAACGCCGTTTGCGTTGGCGGCCGATACGCTGGCGCTGGTCAGCGCCGTTAACAGCCCCGCGCTGAAAATGAATCTCGACCTGTATCACGCACAGATCGGCGAAGGCAACCTGATTGAGCTGATCCGTAAAAGCCAGAAACATATCGGTGAGATTCAGGTAGCTGACGTACCGGGCCGTAAAGAGCCCGGCACCGGTGAGATCAATTACAAGGCGGTGGCGCGAGCGCTTCGGGAGATTGACTATCACGGCACGGTCGCGCTGGAAGGCTGGGCATCGGATGATTCGGCAGCGGCGCTGGAGGCCTTCCGCGAGGTCTTTACGCAGTAGTTTTCGCGGTAACTGGCGCTCTGTGAGCGCCTTTTACTCAAAAATTGCGATATGCTCACCTCCTGCCCGTGCAGAGGCTTTAACGGCGCCGCAAGCTGCGTAATCCCAGCCAGGCCACGGCAGCAACGCCCAGAATGGTCAATCCGGGGTTGTTGACGTTCAGATTAAGCGCACGCTGCTCCGCTTTTTCATCAAAACGGCCGTGACTGCGGTGCAGTCCTTCGACGGACTGATGCAGGTTATCCGGCCGGCCAGCGACCTCCGGCTCCTCGGTAATCTGGCCGCTCCAGCCCTGTTTTGCCATCATACGATCCAGCAGGCCCGGGAACAGCATATTGCCCACGATGGACTGGAATGTGGAACGCCCGACCCACACTTCCCGCGGCGCATGGCGCGCGGCTTTAAGAATGGCTCTGGCGGCGACCTCCGGCTGGAAAATGGGCGGCATAGGCTGAACGGTGTTGCCCATTTTGTTACGCGACCAGTCAAACTGAGGGGTATTAACGCCCGGCAGATGCACCATAGTCAGCCGAATCGAACTGTTGTTATGCAGCAGCTCGCTGCGCAGCGAATCCGTAAAGCCCCTGATTGCCGCTTTGGCCGCGCAGTAAGCGGACTGTAGCGGAACCGAACGATAAGCGAGCGCTGAGCCTACCTGTACGATAATCCCCTCGTCACGTTCCCCCATCAGCGTTAGCGCAGTACGGGTGCCGTGAACGCAGCCCAGATAGGTCACATCGGTGACGCGCTGGAATTCTTCGTCAGTAATTTGCGTAACGGGCGCCAGCACGGTCAGCATGGCTGCGTTAACCCAGACGTTGATCGGACCAAGTTCGGCTTCGATTTTACGACCGGCCGCCAACAGCGCGCCGCCGTCTGCCACATCTACTGCCGCGCCCGATGCCTGTACACCAAACAGTTTTAACTCTTCAATAGTCTCTTTTACGCTTTGTTCACTACGGCCAATCACCGCTACCGCATAGCCTGCTTCAGCAAAGGCCTGTGCGCTGGCGCGTCCTACGCCAGAAGTCCCACCTGTAATTACCGCTACTTTTTCCTGCAACATATCTGGCCCTCATAAACCGCTGCGTCACAGCCGTCTGATAAATAAAAAATGATAAACGCACGAATTTTCGTTAACAGAGTATGGCAGGCTGCTGAAAAATAGCTGGTTGATTGCAGAACAGGGATCAATAAATGGAAGGAACGCCTGCTGTCCTGCCGCATTGTGCGCACGAAGATGACTGTAGTCAGCGAGCTCCCGAGAGCAGTCCATCTCGAGCGATATAAAGCATTAATATCATTTCGTAGGTGACCAACCGCCGCTCTCAGAATGAAGAAAACGCCCTTCCTGGTTTCTGCCGGGCAGTTTCCGCTTAACCACTGAAGCGAGTAAAAAGGCGTAAACTTTTGACCACTGCGGAAAGTAATAAACCACTATGGGGAGTAATAACCACTATAGTGAGTAAAACGGCGGTAAAAATGTATCCACTCTGGTGAGCGTGACCTTTAATAGCGAGGCGTACAGCGTGTCTGGCTAGAGCCATGTTTTGGTAAAGCCAGGCAGGAAGGTATTTGAGCCTGACTTGCTTAACGCTGGCTCAACAACCACTGTAATGAGATCCGCCTCTCATTACAGTGGTTGCTTATCCGACATAACGGTGACTTACAGGAGCAAACTGACGCTCATCGCAGTGGTTGCTGGCGCTTTTGCTCTCCACAGTGGTTACGGTTTTTTACCGCTACGGATCTTTTCTAACAGTTCCAGCTCTTCTCGCGAAAGCATAACCATTTCGCCCTGGGGTACGGTTTCCTCAATCTCGTCCTCAGGCAAATCGGGCAGGCCAAGCGGGATTTCTGCCGGTCTGAGCTTTGGCCGCCGGTAGTGGATGACGAAATAGACGATTTTGCCTCGCTTAATCTCTGTGTAGTCCAGGTAGCCGATCTCCCTCAGCTGCTCCATCGCTTTACGGACGGTCGCGTTTTGCGTGATGGTACGCGAAGTAAGGTTCAGGCGAGCGCGCAGGCGGGCCATGGATATGGGCGCTGGTGAAGGCGGCAGGCTTTCGATAAAAGTATAAAGGGCCTGTGCAGACTCTTTACGGGACAGCTCGTTGATGGCTCTGAGCTGAAGAAGCACCTTTTTATCGAACTGATAGAGCTCAAAAATCTTGGGATCGGCCTGGAGAGTAACACTGTCGGTTTTAGTGCTGTATTTGGCTGACTGCACCAGATGCGTGACGTAATACTCCCCTTCTTTGTTGCTGAACTGAATAGTATTGGTCGCAATGCGGGTCAGGGAAGCATCCAGACGGCTTCTCAGCTTCGCTGAAGAGCGTACAGAAGGGATGCCGCACAGTTTAGCGAAATCGACGAACGGCAGCGTTACGCTGTCTCCCAGCACCTTATATTTGGCAAAGGCATGGATAATGCCGACCCAGGTTTTGAAATCGTTATCCATATCAAGCCGGGCACCGGTTATCCTGATATTTTCGTACCCTTCGGATTTAACGATCGACAGCTGTTTCAGCTCGTCAGTGACATCCATGGTCGACATCTGGTTTTTTCTGCCCCGCGCCGTCGATTTAAGCGTGGGTACAAACAGCCCAAGCCGCATCAGCGCCACCGGCTGAACGGTATTGTTACTGTTAGGAGTCAGGTTGATAACCTCTCCCGTCTTCTTGTCCGTTTCACAAAAAGCTGCATCTATCTGACTGATTTCTTGTTCTTTTTTCGGCATTTTACAAACCCGTGATATGAACAAGCGATATTCGCCGTTACTGGTTACAGTGGATACTAACACTCACCGTAGTGGTCAGGCTACTTGCTATAGTGGATTTATTACTCTCTACAGTAGTTGTTTTACTTACCACAGTGGTTAACGATCCCTTCTCAGGCCAGTTACGGCAGGCCTTGCGAAGCGCGGGGATCTTTATGGGTCTTTCTGGTTCTTTATATGATCTGTTATTGGATCGAACCAGTGGATAAAAAAATCTTATTTTCAGGAGCCTGTGGATAGCTATGGGTTAAAGCTGTGTCCGGATAATACAAAGGTTCAGCAAACCCGCTACAGGCAATGCTACAGCGGCAACTGCTTAATCATCAGTTATCTACAGGCAAATTGGCATGATACTCATTACAGTGGTTTTTAACTACTGTCCAGCGTGGATGTTTTACTCGTTATAGCGGTTATTTAGCTTATTACAGTGGTTATTTTGCTCACCACAGTGGATAGTAACCCCCTTCCAGGACAGGCCAGATAAGGGCTGAGCGACTCCGGGGATCTCTTAGGGATCTTAGAAGGATCTATTCAGGATCGATTGATTGGATCTGGCCTGTGAATAATAAGGAAAAACTGGCTATCACTATTGGTACACTACGCCTCTTACCACCTTTTGATGTTCGATATCAAAACTAAGACCGCAACATGGTCTGACTGATTTGAAAAAAATAGATAAGTGCTTTCAACTGGCAGCGACTTTTCACATATGCAAGGGGATCACAGCGGATAAAATGTACTAATTAACATTGGCTTTAGTTGCACATTAAGGCACCGCTAAAAAAGCAATATATGCATTGAGAGAACCCATGCCACAATAATCAGCTACGCTGACAATACTTCCCATGCCAGGATTTTAACCTTGCGCCCGGGAAACCAGACTCTCGCTTTTAATGCGTTATGCCCTGACTGACCGCCTCTGGCTAACCGCTTGTGACTAAAAGCTTATATTGCGGTTTGCTGAATAAACGAGAATTCAAAAAACAGGGTCTGATATACGCTCAACATGGGGAAGGCTTATGATTGTTGTGGATTCACTGGAAGCAGGCAAAGGCAACTGGATCAACAAGCCCGATAACTACTCACTGGAAAATGGAAAACTACAGTTAACTACCGCGCTCAACACGGATTTCTGGCGTCAAACCTATTACGGTTTTCAGCGGCATACCGGACATGCGTATGGATTTTACGTGGAGAACGACTTTACCCTTCAGGTAAAAATCATGGCGAATTTCTGCCATCTGTATGACCAGGCAGGTATTTTTTTGCAGGATGACGAACATCATTGGGTTAAAGCTGGGATTGAATTTAATGACGATCTGTCATCTATAGGGTGCGTGGTTACGCGTAAAACCTCTGACTGGTCAACCGGTCTTTTTCCCGGCGATCCGCAAACTTTCTGGATGCGCACTACGCTGGAAAACGAGGCCTTAAGGATCCAGTATTCGACAGATGGTAAAAAATGGCCGCTGCTGAGGCTATGTCACTGGCCAGATATAAAAAATCGTTTTATCGGCGTGATGGGCTGCACCCCGGAGAGAGAAGGACTTGAAATAACATTTGACGAGTTCAGGCTCGGGTCTCCTTTGAGTAAATCGCTTCACGATTTGACATGAATTCGTATCAGGATCCCGGCAAAAAAGCCATAACTTTGTTCAGGCTATAAGAGGCGAACAGAAAAAACTTACGCTAAGGCTGCAAGCATTTGCATTTAATGCAGGGTATCAAGTATTTCTTGGCTTAATGTTTGCCATTCTTTCTACCCTGGTCCGTTTGTGCTTCTGCAGGAAAGGTATCCCACAAATGATTTGAGTTCATTCTGCCGATCCTCCGGATGCAGACGGCAAGACTTACTCTCCGGCGCATCCGGAAGCTATTTCACCAGTCCAAACCCCAGCGGTTTCCTGAATTGCGGTAACTAACAGAACTTTCTACGCACGTTCATCGGATCTCTCTTAATGATATCGAGCTCCCAGAGGTCGTCGTTCAGCAGTTTGCAGGACAGGTTAACCCTGATGGAAACGACATCATAACGAGGCGCATGCTCAACCACTCACTGTTGTGATGGACAACATTGAGCTTGCACCGGAAAGCGTGCCCACTATCGCTAACAACGTAACGCATGGAAAGGCGAAATGCCTTTTTCATCCTCATCACACATTCGCACCATTGTTTGCCCTACCCTGGATTCAATGATGCCGGTTTACGCCGGATAGCAAATCTTTCTATAGCGCTTCCAGGCCACCTGATTTCAGGTTGAGCGTCAATTAAAATGATTACGTACAATTTTTTTTTGCCTGGCTATTTTTTGTTGTACGTTGGCCGGGTGTATGTACAATTGTTTTTGCTGAGATGCCCGTTCAGGCAAGGGATTATAACCGAGGAATAATGATGAAACGCGATTACGGTGGTGTTGGTACGATAGCTTTGAGAGCAAGTTCTTTACTGCAGGCGATGAGCCGGGATATTGAGGAGCAGCGGAAAGAGTTTAACCTGACAGAGTACCATCAGACTTATACTCGCAATGCAGTGGCAAAGCTACCTAAACTGAGCCGCCGTATCGTCGAACAATCCATGAAAGAAATGGAAGAACAGGGTTATGATTTCAACAAAAAGCAGGTCGGTAACGTTGAACAATATGCATTAACAATTCAAAACGTTATAGATATCTATGCGCATCGCAAAATTCCTAAATACCGGGATATACATCAGGAACCTTATGTGATTTTTGTGGTAAACCTGAAAGGTGGGGTATCGAAGACCGTCAGCACCGTAACGTTGGCACATGCACTACGTGTACATCAGGATTTGTTGCGTCATGATTTGCGGATTCTGGTAATAGATCTCGACCCTCAGGCATCAAGCACCATGTTCCTGGATCATACCCACAGTATCGGGTCGGTTCTTGAGACTGCTGCGCAGGCTATGTTGAACGATCTTGATGCGGAAACATTACGCGAAACCGTCATCCGCCCGACGATCATCCCTGGCGTGGATGTGATACCGGCATCCATTGATGATGGTTTTGTGGCCAGCCAGTGGGAGTCACTGGTTGCAGAACATCTGCCCGGCTCAAAGCCTTCTGAAGTCCTCAGGAAAAAAATCATTGACCGTGTTGCTGACGACTACGATTTTATTTTTATCGATACCGGCCCTCACCTCGATCCGTTTTTGCTTAATGGCCTGGCGGCCAGTGATTTACTGTTGACGCCCACTCCACCGGCACAGGTCGATTTCCATTCGACGCTTAAATATCTGACCCGCTTACCTGAAATGCTGGAGCGCCTGGAAGAAGAAGGCGTCGAACCGCGTTTAAGCGCAAATATCGGGTTTATGTCCAAGATGACCAATAAGCGCGATCATGAAACGTCACACAGTCTGGCGCGGGAAGTTTATGCAAGCAGCATTCTGGATTCATCCTTGCCGCGCCTGGATGGATTTGAGCGCTGCGGTGAATCATTCGATACGATAATAAGTGCAAATCCGGTGTCTTATCCCGGTAGCGCAGAAGCACTAAAAAAGGCCCGTACAGAAGCCGAACGTTTCACAAAGGCGGTTTTTGACCGAATTGAGTTCATCAGGGGAGCCGCAGAATGAAAAAGGTATTAGCACGCGGGCGTGTACTGGGAAACAGCAGTTCTGAGTTTGCCAAAATGCTCGAAGGGGAAGGTAATTTCAGGACCTTTACGCTTAAATCAGGTAAAACCGCAAAATTTGTCAGTACCGTTGTGTTTAGCGGAGATATCGAGGCTAAAACATTTGTTGACTCAGCTGTTAACGGGCGTGATCAAACCATGCTTACGCCTGAATCAGTTAGTGATATCTCGCGTACCATTAAGCTGCAACAATTTTTTCCGGCTATCGGTCGCGAAGTCGGTGGGCGTATCGAAATATTGGACGGTACACGCCGGCGTGCCGCATGTATTTTTAGCCAGACAAAATTTGACGTACTGGTCACCAAAGACGAGCTCAGCATTGCAGACGCGCGCCAACTGGCTATTGATATCCAGACAGCACGGGAACACAGTTTACGCGAGCTGGGCAAACGTTTTGAGATGATGTACGACAAAGGTATGTCCAAGGACGAAATAGCACGAGCGGAAAATATCTCTCCAGCTAAAGTTACGCGCGCGTTCCAGGCTGCTGCGGTTCCTGATGAGATGGTCGCCGTATTTCCCGTGATCAATGATATCTCCCTGGCTGACTACCAGTTGCTTCTCAAGGTGGCTGAAGATGCTAAAAATAAAGGAATGCCTGTTGCTGAACTGATGAAAAAGGTCAGGCAGCAGATTGCAGAGACTGAGGGGGCAAGTACGGATAAAGCGAAAATTATTGCGATAATTCGTGCTGAAAGTAAGAGTTTAAAACAGGCAGTGGGTAAGCAGGTTGAAACAGTAAAACTGCGCGAATTTGCCGATCGTCGTCAATATGCCAGAAAGAAAACTGACCTGAAAAAACGTCTGGTAGTCTACGAGTTCTCCCGAATTTCACCTGCTTTACAGGCGGAGATTGATGAGGCAATAAAGCAAATAATGGAAAAAATGCCTGGCGGTGAATAGAAAGTTTATCGAGTGCCGGGCGATCCCGGCATCGTCTGCCAGTCAAATTGTCCCGCCAAAAATTCGTATGTAACTGACTGAATTTTAATTTTTTTCTCGGATCCTTTCATACTGAAAGTCCCGAGGTTTTTTTCTGAGCCTACAGATAACTTCATCAGCGAAGAGGTTGAGCGGCGTGTATTTGGAAAGCATAACTGTCTTAAATAGTATCATTTATGCCGCGCCAGAATGCATCGCTCATTATGCAGCCACTCATAAAATTGTCCCGCAGAATTTATGTACTTAACTTTATGATAAATAAATTATTTTTTGATTTCTTTCATATTGAAAGTCCCACTATGATCTTCTGTTTTGGTTTGTAGATTTCGTATTAATCCTTGCCTGTAGTGCACTAGGTGCGGTTTCGACGCTGCGCCCTCTGCTTGCTGCGGGCAGATTTGTCGGCATCGCATAGGTCGGAACACAGACAACTTTAATCCGGCAGGATGTCTTTATGCACATCACACTTTTTCATGCATTGGCGCTTGTCACAAATATATCTGCGCTGGAGAAGCGGGCATTATGTGACTTAAGGGTGCAGATATATGTGCCTTCAATGTGGAACGAGCAAGCATCTGAGCTACACACTATGGGCATAAGAGGATACGTATTTATCTGGCAGCCAGGATAGTTGTAAGTTTCCAAAGCCACGACTGGCACAGAAACCGGGATCTAATTAAGCTCTGTCAGACGGGATATGTACTCTATACGCGTCACAACGATCCGGATTTCAAACCAAAACCGATGCGCATACATGCGCGTTCTGAAAACCGCCAGGTGCTGGATGTCCTGTCCCTCACACTGGTTGCAAACTGCGATTACAATCCCGACAGCGATTATCCGTCTGAAATCATGGCGCCATTGAAGCATATCGATGTGGCAAGGGGCATGCTTCAGGTTTATGAAAACGGACGTAAAGCCTGTAACAGCCCGCCTGAAGCCTCATCAGTACATGAACAGCTGCGCTACGTTATCGTGCTGCACGAGAAGGATAATGATAGCGGCCCGAACAAGCCATTGCGTCTTTGGTTGTCTGAAAAATTTTTGCGTTATGCGGCATCTCTGTAGAAGAGAGCCGTGCCTGACCTGGCCAGTTCCGCAACTGGGCTATCAGTACGGACCTGGCGAGGTAGGAGCAGGACAAAGTCATCAGGCAGGCGAGCCGGAAAAACGCAGCCGCCAGAACGGGGAACGTCTGGATGAACTGCTGGATGAAACGGCAGGGCAGGTGGGTTCCCTTGCGGCAGCCAAAGCGGGCAGAAAGAACGGCCATTACCATACCTGGGTCGCCTGATCATCGAAAATAATGGTTCAGCAGGTCATCGCGCTGGAATCGGTGCTGAAAACCGAACAGCCGAGGCGCCTGAATACCGATCCGGAACCCTATACTGCCCTCAAGCCTTAACATTGCCCTTTATTAACTTACTGCAGTCGGGCACGGTTTTGCGCTGGCACCGTGACATAAATTCAGCTTTGTCAGGTTTCACTAAACTAACCCCTTTTCTTATGCCTTTTATCGCATGAGTTGGTCATGTTGAAACCGAAAAATGGCGAAGGGGCATCTGAAAAGCACTTAACTTCGACACATGAGATTAGCGTCAAAAGTAGGGCCGGTAGCTATTAATTTCGAATATTAATCCTTAACACAGCATGCCCTTCAAAAAGGGTGTAGCTTTCGTGTGCCAGAGACAGCACTAAAAAGGTCGCTCCCTCCACTTAGTTACCGGTATAAAACCTCGCTTTATTAAAAAACTTTCGCGGTAGCTATGAAAATTAAGGTAGTTAACTGTATACGGATGGCATTGTCCATCACATAATTAGTTACAGCATTCATGAAGTCTTTTGGTAACCTCCATGTACATCCCGATACCCGGACCCGCTTCTCCTCACTGAAAAGTTGCCCCGCTCCGGGCCATAGGCTTGGGACAGACTTGGCTTTAAATAGGATGCTGTAACTAAAATCAGTACTGCTTTAAGATGTGTCGCTTCAGATTTCGTGTACACGCCCGTAAGTGCCTCACAGCACTAACGCGGAGATAGAGGCCTTGCCATGATCACCCCGATGGCGCACAAGGGGTTCTTCACCAGTATTGGCAGCTCTGACTTTGCAGCGAGGAGGGTTGGTGAAATATGTCAAACCGTAGCCGCCTTTGCCGGGCTACGGTACTACTCACCGACAAAACGGCATTTAAAATCTCCTGACGCTTTCAGGCGACATCAATGGATTGGTATCGAAAGGCTTGTTATACCCGAGCGCTCCTCAGAAGCCTATACCAGACCTTATAAGTACCGCATCCGGGAGGACTGACAACGCCGCTGCCGGTCACGACAATGCGCTTTTGACTTTCAGGCGCCACAGGTTAAACCTCCTCACTCAATTCGATATAGTAAAGGGCGTGATCCCTTCTTCAGAGATCACGCCTGATTAAGCGCTATGGTCGCTTCAAGGCTTCTTCGTCAGCAGACGTCGGTTTATCAGGACGAATGTTGAACCAGATTGCGTACATAGCGGGCAGGAACACCAGCGTGATGATGGTGCCGCCCAACGTACCGCCAATCAGCGTATAGGCCAGCGTTCCCCAGAACACGGAATGCGTCAGCAGAATAAATGCCAGAATGGCAGCCATTGCCGTCAGTAACACCGGGCGGGCGCGCTGTACCGTTGCCTCCACCACCGCATCAAAAGGTACCAGCCCTTCCTGCTCATTATGGTGGATCTGTCCTGTCAGGATCAGAGTGTTACGCATCAGGATGCCTGACAGCGCAATCAGTCCAACCAGTGCATTAATGCCAAACGGCTGGTTAAAGAGCAGCAGCGTGGGCACTACGCCAACCAGTCCCAGCGGCGCGGTAAGAAAGACCATCACCATCGCTGACATCGACCGCACCTGCAAAATGATGATTAGCAGCGTCATGGCGATCATAATCGGGAACAGCGGCGCCATCGCTTTCGTCGCTTTACCGGATTCTTCAATCGATCCCGCCTGCTCAATGCGGTATCCGGCCGGAAGCTTATCGATGACCGGCCGCAACGCTTTCATCATTGCCGTAGAAACATCCGGCGGCTGCAGGTTGTCGGCGATATCTCCCCTTACGGTAATGGTCGGAGTACGATCGCGACGGCGCAGAACAGGATCTTCCATTCGTACCTCAACCTCGCCTGCCTGAGAGAGCGGAATGCGCTGGCCGGAAGCCCCCACTAAGGTAAAGCCCGCTATTTTTGCCGGATCGAGCCGGATATCACCTGCAGCCCGTCCCATCACCTGCACCGAACGGATATCCTCCCGCACAGAGGTGATCGGAACCCCTGAAAGCAGAAACTGAAGCTGCTGCGCAACCGCGTTTGTTGTCAGCCCTACCGCCTGAAGGCGGTCCTGATTAAGCGTGAAATGCAGCGTCGGTACCCGTGGCCCCCAGTCGGTGTTGACGGTTCTCATCATCGGGCTGGCCTGCATCACCTTCTCTACCTTATCTGCAATTTCACGCAGGGTGGCGGGATCCGGCCCCATAACCCGGTAGGCCACCGGATAAGGTGAATACGGACCGAACACCAGTTGCGTCACGCGTACGCGCGCCTCAGGCGCCAGACCGCCGGCTGCCGCTTCGCGCAGGCGGAACTTAAGCGCCTCACGTGCATCCTGGCTGTCCGTCAGCACGACAATTTTCGCAAACGACGGATCGGGAAGCTCGGGCGCCATGGCCAGATAAAACCGCGGCGGCCCCTGCCCGATGTAGGAGGTGACGATTTTTGTCTCTTTCTGCTTTCTCAGCCAGGCTTCAATTTTCGCCGTGGTGGCGCTGGTCTCCTCAACAGAGGTGCCATAAGGCATCTGAACCTCAATCAGCACCTCCGGGCGATCGGAAGTGGGGAAAAACTGTTTTTTCACCAGCCCCATCCCGAGAACAGCAACGGCAAAGAGGGCAATAACGGTGCCGGCCACCAGCCATTTTTGCGCGATAACGCGGGTCAGCACCCGTCGAAAGCGGTTGTAATGACGGGTGTTGTAGAGGGCCGTATGCCCTCCCTCTACCGTTTTGATTTGCGGCAGCATCTTCACGCCCAGATAAGGCGTAAACACCACCGCCACAACCCAGGAAGCAATAAGGGCGATACCTACAATCCAGAACATATTGCTGGTGTATTCACCTGCTGTGGACTGTGCAAAACCGTTAGGCATAAAACCAACGGCGGTAACCAGCGTGCCGGCGAGCATCGGGGCGGCTGTGTGGCTCCAGGCATAGGCCGAGGCTTTGATCCGGTCATAGCCCTCTTCCATTTTCACCACCATCATTTCAATGGCGATGATGGCATCATCAACCAGCAACCCGAGCGCAAGGATCAGCGACCCCAGGGTGATACGGTCAAAGTTTTTGCCGGAAGCCTCCATCACCATGAAGACAATAGCCAGCGTTAACGGCACGGCGGCCGCGACCACAATGCCCACGCGCCATCCCATACTGACGAAGCACACCACCATGACCACCAGCAGCGCGACATAAAATTTGATCATGAACTCATCAACAGCGGAGCTGATGTTGACTGACTGATCGGTGACCTTGGTCAAGGTCATGCCGAGCGGCATACCCTCATTGATTTTGGCCGTTTCAGCATCCAGCGCGCTCCCCAAATCCAGGCCGTTCCAGCCGTCCCGCATGATGATGCCCAGCAGCAATGCCGGTTCACCCTGATTACGGATCAGGAAAGTCGCCGGATCTTCATAGCCACGCTCAACGGTTGCGACGTCAGAAAGTTTCAGGGTTCTGCCCTGCGCAACGATGGGTGTTTCCCGAATTTTTTCCAGTTTATCGAAAGCGCCATCAAGGCGGATAAAGACCTGCGGTCCCTGGGTATCAATTGAACCGGCGGGTGTCAGTACGTTCTGGCTGTTGAGGGCGGAGAAAATATCCTGAGGAGAAATACCCAGCGTGGCCAGCCGGTCGTGGGAGAACGAGACAAAGATACGTTCCGCCTGCTCCCCGATAATATTGACTTTCTTGACCCCTGGGACATGCAGAAGGCGCTGGCGCAACGATTCCGCATCGCGGACCAGCAGTCGCTGTGGTTCCCCTTTTGCTTTCAGCGCAAAGAGCGCAAAGGTCACATCGGAAAATTCATCATTAACCATCGGCCCGATAACACCAGCCGGCAGGTTTTTGGTCTCATCACCCAGCTTTTTACGCGCCTGATAGAATTCTTCCTGCACCTGTGAAGGCGGCGTACTGTCCTGCAGTGACAGCGTGGTAAAAGCCAGTCCGGGACGCGTGTAGGTTTCACTCCGGTCATACCACCTGAGCTCCTGCATGCGCTTTTCAAGCGGTTCGGCAACCTGATCCTGCATTTCCTGCGCGGTAGCGCCCGGCCAGGCAGAGATAATCGTCATCTGCTTGACGGTAAAAGGGGGATCTTCAGCCCGCCCCAGTTCAAAAAATGAGAGAACGCCCGCAACCGTAATCAGGATGATAAGGAACAGTGTGATTGAGCGCTCACGAACCGCAAGCGCTGAAAGATTGAATCTCCCCTCGCTCATAGCTGGCTCCCGGCGACGCGGGTATCGCTTTGTTCCATGCGGACGGCCTCACCGTCGTGCAGCAAATGCGCACCCAAAGCAACCACCTGCTCGCCTGGCCTGAGGCTACCCGTTATCTTTGCAGCATCGTCAGCCAAACCCAGCACCTGAACGGACCGCCATGACACTTTGGCGGGCTTACCTGAAATACTCCAGACACCCGGCCCTTTTCCTGGATCATAGATTGCCGCTAAAGGTACCTGCATCACCTGCCGGGCTGCTTTATCTTCTGCAATATGGAGCGTAACGGTAGAACCCAGCGGTGCGCCTGCCAGCATCCCTTCCAGCACATATCTAGCCTCAAAGGTGCGCGTCACGGGATCGGCCGCATCGGAGAGCTGGCGCAGCTTCGCAGGAGACGACTGTTTTCCTCCAGCGTATAACGTTGCATTAGCCTCGCTTCCGGGAGCCGGGCGTAACGTCTCGGGCAGCTGCACAACCGCTTCGCGCTGGCCTGCTCTGGCCAGCCTGACCACAGGCTGCCCTGCACTGACGACCTGGCCCGGCTCGGCCAGCGTATCCATGACCACGCCATCGGCGTCGGCCAGCAGCACGGCATAACCCGTTGCGTTTTGTGCCACTCTGGCCTGTGCCTGAGCCGCACTGAGCTCAGCTTTTGCCGTATCCGCTGCGGCTTTTATCTGGTCGTAGGCCGATGCCGATACGGCGCCTGTAGCGACCAGGCCACGATAACGCGCCTCATCATCAGCCGCCTGTCTGGCACGAGCCTGTACAGCCGCGACGGTCTGAAGCTGAGCCTGTGCCTGCAGACGCAGGTCAACGGGATCCAGACGCATCAAGGGCTGGCCACGCTTAACGGCCTGGCCGGTATCAACCAGGCGTTCAAGGATCTTTCCCTGAACTCTGAAACCAAGGTCGCTTTGAACGCGTGCGACAACAACGCCGGTAAATGCGCGGGAGGTATCGACAGCACTCACTACGGTTGCGGCTCTGACCAAAGGGGGCTGAGTACGTGGATCGCTGGCGTCGGAAGGCTCGCCGCAGGCCACAAGGGCAAGCGGCAACAGGCATACGGCTAAGGTGGCAGGTTTAAGCCTGTGCATGGGTTCCCTTTTTGATTTAACAGGACGGTGACGGCATTCTCAGACCAGTGACCATAAATGTCAATAGTCACAAAATCAGGGGGCAGGCTTCTCAGTATCAGTGATGGCGGGAGCGCAGCAGCAGCCGGCGTCTTTTAGGGCTGAACCGGACAGATATAAGGCCGCACAACCGGATATATTGCATGTGCAGCCTCGTCCGGCAGCGTTATTCGTTAAAAATCTCCCGCCTGCCGCCCGTTAGCCATGATGTACTCATTCAGTGGCCGCAGACGTGCTCAGTGTTTGCAATGCGGGCGCCTGACAGAAGATATTACTGGCCGACTGCTACTCAACGGATTAAGGATTACGTGGAATATGCAGACTATAAGGATCCTGCCGGCCTGAGTGAGCTGGCGAAAAAATTTTATTGTTCTGGCATTTCAAACCGGAGGGACTGGTAATTCTTGCGCAGATGCAGGCTCTGATACCCTGGCATAACGCCTCTGATCCCCTTAATCAGAAAACCGCTACTTATCCCGAAAGCCAGGCAGAGAATAAACTTCTTTGCAGAACATGCAGGACTGGCGGGATCACAATTAAGACGTTTAATGAAGATATAAAACCCTTCACGGATTTTCTCGTCGGGGCTTCTCAGCCATCGGCTAAAAGAGATGAAACGGTTCAGGCCCTGGCCGGCAGCCATGGGTTCTGGAAGCATGATTTCAGCATTGCAGAAGACAGCAAAACGCATGAGCCCTTTTAATTATTACCCGGGATCCGGGGCTTTATCTTCCGGTTAAAATTTATGCAATGAACAAAAAGAGGTGGCAGAGGTAATTCTTTACGCCTTTAATATCAAAACCAGGTACGAAAAAGGCATTAAAAATAAAAGTGATTATGACGATACTGGATTTTAAACAGGCCTCGAACGTACCAGCAGGACGGAAATACCATCAGCGATTTGTAGAATTCATGGTTATTTTCCGTTCCTGCTGTTCAGTCAGGCCGGGGTTAAATTACGCCAGCGTATCTTACGGCTGGCCTGTTTTTTTCTGGTATTGTGCCATTAAATATTTCTGCTATTTCGGAAAGATAGCAAATGAGCATCATGTTCGCTTTCCGTGATGGTTCCCGTTCCGCTGCTGGAGACAGTTGCACCAGTAGTCAGGCCCAACAAGGCCATACCGGGATTATCTCATTACGCTACTCTGGCAGGCTTTTTTCAGGATTGCCCATCACCATTGCGACGACCAGCCGTACCGCATCTTATAGCGAATAGCGTTTCCGCCTGTGGCAGTGAATTAAGCAGTAATGCCTGTAAACCCTACAGCAATGTACTTTACGGCTACATTTATGCACCGCGTAGCGACAGGCAATAAGGAAAAACCTGAATCGAAACGAACTATAAGTAAGGCTGATTCTACGGTTCATCATTTCATGTTATGTTGCATTGCCTGCAAAAACAGAATTCGTAAGAATCAAAATGGATCTCTATGGATAAAACAATTTATCTTGTCGACGACGATGAATCCGTCATTAGCTCGCTGCAAAATCTTCTCAGGTCGGAAGGCTATCTGATCTCGGCCTTTACCCGCCCGTCAGATTTCCTTGAGCAGAGAGATTATCCTACGCCTTGTTGTCTGATAGTGGATTTGAATATGCCCGGATTTGACGGTTTTGATGTTTCCGTACACCTTACCGCTCGCGGCCATGTTATCCCCACCATTTTCCTGACCGGCTACGGCACTATTCCGCTCACGGTCAGGGCAATGAAGGCCGGCGCGTTTGAATTCCTGACCAAGCCCGTTATGCCGGACGATTTACTGCGGGTGGTTGCTGACGCGCTTGCGCTGTCTGAAAAAAGCGCGGTTATCTCCCAGGAAAAGCTGGAAATTACCGGTCGATACGCTTCGCTTACTCCCCGTGAAAAAGAGCTGATGCAGTTTGTTCTTCTGGGGCTGCTGAATAAACAGATTGCCGCGGAAATGGGCATCAGTGAAATAACAGCAAAAGTGCATAAGCGCAGGGTAATGGAGAAAATGAAAGTCCGGTCGGTCTCAGAACTTGTCAGAACGGCGGAAAAGCTGGGGCTGCTGCAGGAGATGTAGTCATCCCGGCCCTCTTAAGACGCTCCCGCACGGGGCGGGAGAATATTGAGGCTTACACAACCCCCTCAACCGGCAGGGTAAACCAGAACAGACACCCGCCATCCAGGCGGTTTTCCGCCCGTAGTTCTCCTCCGTGGCGTTTAATTATCTCTTTGCTGATAGTCAGCCCCATTCCCATTCCTTCCGCTTTCGTGGTGTAAAAAGAATCGAAAATCTTTCCTGTTACTTCTTCAGACAGGCCGATTCCGTTATCGGCAACCTCAATACGGATAAGATCGCTGGCGGGATGGGAAGAGGCGATCCGTAAAGTACGCGCGCCGGCATTATTGGCCATCGCTTCAATAGCGTTGATAACCAGGTTAAGCAATACCTGCTGAATTTGTACGCTCTCGCAAAAAACCTCGTCATTTCTGGCAGTCAGATCCAGCTCCAGGGAGACGAAACGGCGTTCAAGCTCGAGCCGGGAGAGAACAATAATGTCTCGCGTAAGGCGATGCATTTTTGCTGGCGCAAACTTTGCAACCTGATTACGTGTGAGCGCCTGAAGACCGTGAATAATATCACCGGCCCTGCGGCCTTCACGGATGATTTCATCAAGGCTTTTGCTGGCGTTTTCCAGATTAGCGGGGTCGCGTTTAAGCCACCGCTGGCTGGCACCGGCGTTGGCCACGATAGACATCAGCGGCTGGTTGATTTCATGTGCGATAGAAGAGGTTAGTTGCCCAACGGTGGTTGCGCGTGCGACGCGCGCCAGTTCCGCCTGAGCGATCCTGACCGCATCCTCTGACTGGCGCTGTGCGGTAATATCCGTAAGCGTGCCGAAATACTCCGCTACTTCCGGCCAGTTTTCATTCGGCTCGCCGATCCCTTTAATGTAACGGCACTCCCCATCATCGCGGACAATCCGAAACTCTGCCTGCATGGTAACGCCTTCACGCACGCTGGTTTCGATCAGCTCTCTGAGGCAGGCAATATCATCCGGATGTACGCGCCGCTGGAACTCGGCCATGGAGGTCGCGACCTGCTCCGCAGGCAGCCCCATGATGCGTTTATATTCATCAGAGATGTACTGGATATCGGGCTCCAGATGCCAGTGCCAGGTGCCGGTATGGCTGATTTTTTCCCCGAGCATCAGCGAGGTCTGGCTGGCGCGAAGCTGCTTTTCAATTTTGCGGCGCTGAATGTTTTCATCGACCAGTTCAGCGTACAGACGGGCCGTTTCCAGCGATACCGCAGCCTGTGCCCCGAGCATGGCAACGATCCTTGAGTGATCGGCGGTGAACACGTCGGGCATTAACCGATTTTCCAGATAAAGCACGCCTACCATCTGCGCCTGTCTGAACATCGGTACGCACATGACCGCCGCGCCGGACGCCACCAGATAGTTATCCTGGCTGAACGGGCTGAACACTTCTGGCTTACCGGTACGGATTTCCTGGCCGGTACGGATCACGGCAGAAAGCACCGAAAGCGGAAGGTCGGTTGCTACGGGCAGCTCCCGCACGATTTTAACCTTAACCCCTTCCGTGGTCGTGGAGGCTCTTGCCTGAATCTCGGGCACATT
Organism: Erwinia aeris; assembly: GCF_041224955.1. NCBI lineage: Bacteria > Pseudomonadati > Pseudomonadota > Gammaproteobacteria > Enterobacterales > Erwiniaceae > Erwinia > Erwinia aeris. Next base: position 28,773 of record NZ_JBGFFX010000020.1, read on the forward strand.
GCCGTCAATCAGGCGGATCAGCATGCAATGCTGCGCCCCGGCACGCTCCACCAGCATCATCATCAGGATATGGATAAGCCGATCCAGATTGATTTCTTCTGTGAGGGCCCGCATTACGGTCACCATGCTCTGCAAATCGCTTGTGACCGCACTCTGCTCAAAAGATACGGTGCTCAGCGCAGTCCGGGACGTGTGGCTGGCGAGGGCCGGATACTGCGCTTCCAGCTGGCGAACTTTGGCGCCTGCTCCCCAATGCTCCCAGGCCGCCATGGCGCCTTTAATATAGGCATCACCGGCAAACGCCATCTCCCGGGCATACGCCATACGCGCGGCCAGTTCGCAGGCAAGGCCGTTGATATGATGAAATTGCCCCTCATGGGACAGCGTGATAGCTCGTTCAAACTGCTCCGATGCCCGCGCCGTTTCACCTTCAAGGCGAAGCAGCTCCGCGCGCAGCAGCGCCTCCTTGTCTGAAAACGTTTTCGCGTTTTCATTTGACCATGTCACGATCCTGTCGAGGTGCTTCCCTAACTGTAGCCGTAACGCGTCGGTCACAGAGCCGGAGCTGAGCGGTATCGTGACCGAAAGCGCGCTGTAAAGATGAAAATCGAGCATATGCACATGCCCCGGGATCAGCGCGGTAAACGGCTCGGCCTCTTTAAACCACCGTTGTGCGTCGGCGTATTCGTTCGCAAAAAAATGCGCCATCGCTTTATAAAGACGCAACCAGAACTGCATCAGATACATGGGTTCAACGGCATTTTCAGGTTTAACCACCGCCAGCACCGGCGTGACGAAATGATTACCGGTGAAGAGGCCGTCCCTGGGCTTACGCAGAAAAAGAACGTAGTCCAGCTGCATCCCGAGGATCACTTCAACGTCTTTATACTGCGCCTTTCTGACAAACAGCAGTCCGCGCGTAATTGACGTATGCACCCCGTCAAGATGGTCGCCGCGGGCAAGATAGTTCATGATGAGATGGCGCAACGCCAGGCAGGCAGATGTGCGATCGCCCGTTTCCACCCCAACGTCGAAAGCGGCTTTTGCCCGTTCAATGGCATAGGTCAGCGGCATCGTCCAGACGCTGACCTGATCCAGCGGCAGCAGCGTACGGGCTTTAAAACTGACGAAGTCATGCTTATAGACCAGCTCCCGCGCCAGAAGCGTGCTGGCAAAGCCACGACTGTATTCATCATAGCGATCGCCACACACCACTCCGTACCAGGAGAGGGCCAGCGTCGAAGCTCCGCTCAGGCCGTGCGCCATCGACAAATGCAGCAGCCTGCACAGGATTATAAAATGCAGCCGCGGATTAATGAAGGCGGCAAAGGTGCTGGCGCTGGCCAGCAGATCCATCACGGCTTCCGTGTTTTTGCAGGTAACCAGCGGCAGAGAACGGAAACGGGTATAGGGATTTTTCCCTACGTCCTCCTTCAGGATGATCCTTGCTTCATCACACTCTTCCTGAGCCGGGTTGCGGTTCAGCTGGATGCCAAACACCGCAAGCCAGGCGAGCGCCGTTTCCAGCGCAAGCTTGCTGTCCGACTGGCGCATATGAATTTCGGCAATCAGGCAGGCGGCCTCCGCTTTGTCCGCGGCTTCACCAGGCGAAGCGTGGATCGCCGCGCTTAATTTCAGCGCGGCTGGCAGATTACCGTTCAGGAACTCACACTCCGCTTCTTCAAGCAAAAATTCGCCGCTTTCTGCCTTACCCGCGCCCTGGTTAAGCAAACGAGCGGTTTGCAGGTAGCGCAGCGCTGAAATATAGTCGCCCATGGTTTTGGCGCGCCTGCCGGCTTTAAGCAGCAGCTGACAGAACCGCGCTGCATCTGGCGTAAGAAGAGAAAGCGTTTTGACAGCAAGCAGATGATGCGCCGCCCGGAAAAGCAAAGCGTTGGTAACATCAAGGCTGGATTCGTGAATGTAATAAAGCGCAGCAGCGCAATGGAAGCTGTCTTTATCTTCATCGTTCAGAAGATTAAGCGCCGCCTCGTGCATGGTGTCATGCATAAAGGCATATCCCGCCTCATTCAGCGTTATCAGCCGGGCCGTGACGGCCGGCAGAAGCGTTCGTTCTATTTCCGAAACGGGAACAGTGATAATCCTGCTCAACACGTCCAGCCCGCCAGCGCTGCCCAGCGACGCCAGCCTGCCCAGAAGATGCCGGGTCGGCAGCGGCAACGAGGTCAGATGCCGCAATACGCTGGCTGCAACGTTCGCCGTATAGTGGCAGTTTCTGAGGGCCTGCGGATCGCAGCTCCATTTTAATGGCGCATGATGGGTAATCAGCCCGTCCCGAACGGCCTGACGAAAAAATTCTCGTGTAGCGAGCGGATTACCGGCCGTTTTTTCGTGGATCACCCGGGCCAGTTCGCTTGTTGCCGAGCTGCGGGTATGAAAAAGTCCCGCAAGCCAGTCGGCGATGTTTTTTTCGGAAAGCGGTTCCGGCGTGATATCGGTAATGCGGACCGCACAGGCCCGTATACGATTCAGGTTGCCGGCGATGGTAGGACAGGGCAGCGAGACGCTGTCACGATAGGTAATCACCAGCAGCAGGGGAATATCTTCGCTTAAGCTCAGCAGATTCTGTAACAGGAGCAGCGTAGCCCGATCGGCCCAGTGCACATCGTCGATAAGCATGACCAGCGGCCGCCCGGAAGCCGTAAACGCCTTGACCAGGCTGCAGGCTACAAGATTGAAGCGATCTTTTGCATCAAGGGGATGCGAGTGCATCTGAACGGCGGCTTTCTGGTTGAGAAGGATGCCCAGCTCGGGAACCAGGTTAACAGCCAGGCCGGCATATTCTCCCAGCAGGCGCGTAATGTGGGTTTTCCAGCGCGTCATTTCCTGGGTGGGAAGGCCCAGCACATGGAGAGTCAGCGTCCTGAATGCGGCAGTAAAAACGGCATAAGGCAGGACAGGCGAATGCTGGTCTGCCTTCACGACGGTAAGCAGCGCTTTCTTATGGCGTAGTAATTTCAGCGCAGATCCGATTAGCGACGATTTCCCTGCGCCGGGCACCCCGCTTATCGCCACCAGACTGTGCTTGCCGCTGCTGCTGACCTCATCAAAAGCCGCCAGAATATCGGTTGCCTGCGGATGATCTGTACACAGGCTATCGGGTGAATAGTCCGCCGGCTGTGAATCTTGTAGCCCGAGCGTAAAAGATGCAATCATGCCGCCCGGCATCAGCGTGGCCGCACACCGGCCGAGATCGGCGAGGACGCCCTCAGCCGTCTGATAACGGTATTCCGGCGATTTGGCCAGCAGCCTGAGAATAATTGATGACAGAATAAGCGGGACGTCAGGACGAATAAGGTGGGGCGGTAACGCTTCCGAGGCAATATGGTGATGCACCCATTCGGCGTGCCTGCCTTCAGCGCTGCCGTAGGGCAGCCTGCCGGTCAGCAACTCATAAAGCACGATCCCCAGACTGTACAGGTCGCTTACCCGACTGACGGGATGGGCAGAGCGGGAAGTGTGTTCCGGGGACATGTACGCCAGCGTTCCACCTGCCACCGGCAGACGAGGATGCTGAAGTAGATCGTTGTCGATGAATGACAGCCCAAACCCGCCAAGATAAACGGTTCCGTTATCGTTATAAAAAAAGTTTGCCGGCTTGATGTCGCCGTGCACCAGCCCCTGCTGATGCATGCTGCCCAGCGTATGGCAGAGCATTGCGGCGCTGCCAAGAAAGTCGGGAATGCCGCCGGGCGGCATACACAGCATATCCGCCAGGGTACGATAATTAAACGTCCTGTAGATCAACGCATAGCGGCCCTTAAAAAGGGTATGCCGCTGGGGCTTCAAAGCCCAGCTTTCCGCCAGGCTGGCGCGAAGGGCATACTCGTTTTTAAGCAGCTGTGTGACGTGGAAAACCGCCTCTTCACTGGCTGCCGTGGCCAGCACAAAGGTTTCGCCGGTGGTGGCGTGTCGGCACAAAAGCCAGTCGATATTGCCCTCCTGCGCCAGCTGGCTAAAAGCAATATCCTCTGACAGCATCACTTCATCGCTTTCTGCGGCATTCAACTCCTGCGGATCCATACTCATTGAGGGGCAGCCTTTGAGGAGAACTCCTGACGGATGTGTTCAAACAACGTATCAATTTCGATGGGCTTTGGCAAAAACGCGATGGCGCCCAGATGAACCGCATACCGCAGCATGTTTTCATCGCCGCTGCCGGAAATGATAATACCCGGCGGCTTTTCCAGCCGCCGGGTAAGATTGATAAAAAGCTCAAAACCATCCATGCCCTGCAGTTGCACATCGATAATAAAAAGCGCGGCAGTCGCCATCGCTGCTTCATCGCCAAGAAGAGATTCTGCCGACTCGAAGGCATCGGTAAGATAACCTTCAGACTGAAGCAGGTTGGTCAGGCCATTGCGGACAGAACGTTCATCATCGACGACGACGATGCGCTGCGGCAGCTGCATGCTATGTTCCTTTATAAAGCTAAGGCCTTGGTGAGGCGCTTCCCTGGAAGGTTTAGTCGCCCGAAGACGGTGGGTTGTCGCCAATTTTATGGTGATACTCATGGCGAAACCAGCGCAGGTTAACGGGCTGACGGCTAAGCAGACGTTTTATCAACGGGATAATATGTTCGCCGATCTGCATGCCTGCCAGGCCTGCCAGCGCAACGAACGGCGGCGCCGGAGAGCTCACGTCCAGAACGGCGTAAATAACGCCTGCCAGAACGCCGACCGCCAGCGAAACAGAATAGGTCTTTAACATATCAGCCTGCCTGTTTTGCGATAAGGGATGGCGATACCGGGCTTTTCTCGGTGACGGCCTGGATGTGTAAGCCAGAGGGTGCCCGGGCTATTGGTACATTGTTCAGCAGCTTTCCGCCCAGCGTGCTGCCGATGACCATGCCCAACAACCCGACAAGCGCCACGGCAGGCGGAGCAGGAGAGCGGACTTTGAGCAGCGAATAAACCAGCCCGATCAGCGCGCCCGCGCCCAGAGAAATGATTAAAGGACTCACAGATCCTCCTTTCCAGGATAGCCGGCCAGCCCGGTAAGGGGCCAGCCGGATCGATTAACGTACCGGTGCGTGTACTGGCGCCAGGGTACGGTGCTCGCTCTTCTGACGAGAAGGCGCTTTGTGCACCATGGTGTAGGCGTAGTCGACGCCGATGCCGTAAGCGCCTGAATGCTCTTTGGCAATGTCCATAACGGCGTTGTAAGTGTCTTTGTGCGCCCAGTCACGCTGCCACTCCAGCATCACCTGCTGCCAGGTCACCGGGATCACGCCAGCCTGGATCATGCGCTGCATCGCATAGTCGTGCGCTTCTTTAGTGGTGCCGCCGGAGGCATCAGCCACCATATAAATTTCGTAATCGCCTTCCAGCATGGCGCACAGCGCAAAAGTGTTGTTACAGACTTCGGTCCACAGGCCGGAAACCACAATCTTCTGCTTGCCGTTGGCCGCCAGCGCATCACGAACTTTCTGGTCATCCCATGAGTTCATTGAGGTGCGCTCAAGAATGTCCTGGCCCGGCAGCGCGTCCAGCAGTTCCGGGAAGGTATGGCCGGAGAAGCTTTCGGTCTCAACGGTGGTCAGTACGGTCGGAATGTTGAAAACTTTGGCCGCTTTAGCCAGCGCAACGACGTTGTTTTTCAGCACCTGACGATCGATCGACTGGACGCCAAAGGCCATCTGGGGCTGCTGGTCGATAAAGATAATCTGGCAGTTCTGCGGCGTCAGTACTTCAAGTTTACGGTTAGTCATGTTTTGGCCCATTGAGGTGAGTGTTCCGAAGGAAATACGGCGGTTAATCAACGGCCCTGAAAACGTTATCAAATGCCGTCGTTACGCCGGGTAACTGTCTGCTCGCAGTGTAAGAACCTTTTTATTTTCAAACTATTATCTATAGGTATAACTATACGAACGTATACTTATCCCTTTGTATAACTAGACGCTCTCCTGGCCTCCTGAACATAATCCAGCCATCCCACCAGCCTGCTTTACGGCAGGAAAATTCTCTGTCCGCAGTGGTTACCGCCGCTTCGGCACTCTCATTCAGGAGCTTTTATGGTTACCCTTGGTAAAGCCGACGTCATTCTCACTAACGGCCGATTTCACACCGTCGATCGCGAAAATCCTGTTGCCGATGCCGTGGCCATCCGCGACGGTAAGTTTCTGGAAGCAGGCAGCCTGGCGGAAGTCATGCAGCATCACTGCGAAGGCACCAAAGTCATCGACCTGAAGGGCCACGTTGCCGTGCCGGGCCTGAACGACTCGCATCTGCACCTGATCCGCGGCGGCCTGAACTACAACCTTGAGCTGCGTTGGGAAGGCGTGCCTTCCGTTTTTGACGCGCTTCGTATGCTTAAAGAGCAGGCGCTGCGCACGCCGTCGCCTCAGTGGGTACGCGTAATAGGCGGCTGGACCGAGTTCCAGTTTGCCGAGCGCCGCATGCCAACGCTGGATGAAATTAACGAAGCGGCGCCCGATACGCCGGTATTCGTTCTGCACCTGTATGACCGCGCGCTGCTCAACCGCGCCGCGCTAAAAGTCGTGGGCTATACCAAAGAGACGCCGAACCCGCCGGGCGGTGAGATCCAACGCGACAGCAACGGTAACCCGACAGGGATGCTGATCGCCCGCCCTAACGCCATGATCCTTTACGCCACGCTGGCAAAAGGGCCAAAGCTGCCTTTAGAGCAGCAGGTAAACTCAACCCGCCAGTTTATGCGTGAGCTGAACCGGCTTGGCCTCACCAGCGCTATCGATGCGGGCGGCGGTTTCCAGAACTATCCGGAAGATTATGCAGTGATCGCCGAGCTGCATGAGAAGCAGCAGATGACCATTCGCATCGCCTATAACCTTTTCACTCAGCGTCCGGGACACGAGCTGGAGGATTTTGAAAAGTGGACGGACATGCTTACGCCGGGCCAGGGCAGCGACTATTTCCGCCACAACGGCGCGGGTGAAATGCTGGTTTTCTCTGCGGCCGACTTCGAAGACTTCCTGGAGCCGCGTCCGGATCTGGCGCCGGGCATGGAGGATGAGCTGGAGCGCGTGGTTCGTCATCTGGTGGAGCACCGCTGGCCGTTCCGCCTGCATGCCACCTATGACGAGTCGATCGGCCGCATGCTGGACGTCTTCGAGAAGGTCAACCGCGACATTCCGTTTAATGGCCTGCACTGGTTCTTCGACCATGCCGAAACCGTCACCCAACGCAATATTGACCGTATTAAGGAGCTGGGCGGCGGTATCGCGGTACAGCATCGCATGGCGTTCCAGGGAGAATACTTTGCCGAACGTTACGGCATCGAGGCTACCCGGCATACGCCGCCGGTGGCGCGCATGCTGGAAACCGGCGTGCCGGTCGGTCTTGGCACCGACGCCACGCGCGTCGCCAGCTATAACCCCTGGACCGCGCTCTACTGGCTGGTCTCTGGCCGCACCGTGGGCGGGATGCAGATGTATGACGTCAATGCCCGGCTGGATCGCGACACCGCGTTAATGTTGTGGACACAGGGCAGCGCCTGGTTTTCTAACGAACAGAATAAAAAAGGCCAGATCAAAGCCGGCCAGCTGGCCGACCTGGTGGTACTGAGCAAGGATTACTTCAGCGTGCCGGATGAAGAGATCAAGGGCATTGAGTCGGTACTGACCGTAGTCGATGGCAAAATCGTTTACGCTGCCGGCGCTTTCAGCAGCGAAGCGCCGCCGTCGATACCGGTATTGCCCGAATGGTCGCCGGTGGTAAAGGTGCCGGGCCACTATCGCAGCGCGCCGCCAGCCACGACAGCGCGTGTGGGAATGCAGCAGATGCCTCATCAGTGCAGCGGCCCGTGCGGCGTGCACAGCCACTCGCACGGTATCGCCCGTGGCGCTAACCTGCCGGTATCCGAGGAAAACGCCTTCTGGGGGGCGCTCGGCTGCAGCTGCTTTGCGTTCTGATAATGATGAAACCTTTATTTTCTCAGCCGCCCCGCATCGATGCGGGGCTGTTCTTCCTGCGCCTTACCGGCTGCCTGCTGTTGCTGTATGTACACGGCTTGCCAAAGGTATTCCATTTCAGCGAAGAACTGACGCGTATCGAGGATCCCTTTGGCCTCGGTCCTTATATGAGCCTGCTGCCGGCTATTTTTGCCGAAGTGATTTGCCCGCTATTTATCCTGGCCGGCGTATTCACACTCCCAGCCTGCCTGTCCGTTATCGGCGTGCTGCTGGTCGCCATGGTGTTTGTTCATCCTGACTGGAGCATGGTGGAAGGTCAGTTTGGCTGGCTGCTGTTGATTATCTTCACCACGCTGGCCATAACCGGCCCGGGACGGTGGCGGCTCGGTGGCGGTACGCGAAGAGAGGTACGTTATGGCGCAGGTTAACGATATTAACGATGTGACCGGGAGCGAGGAGATCGCTCCCGCTCCGGCGATCGCGTCCCCCTGGCAGCCGCTGCGTCAGCCGGTGTTTCGCATGCTGTGGCTCGCCACGGTTGTCTCCAATATTGGCTCATGGATGAACGATGTGGGCGTCAACTGGACTATGCTGACGCTCAGCGCCGATCCGCTGAGCGTGGCGCTGGTTCAGGCGGCAAGCAGCCTGCCTATGTTCCTGTTCGCGCTGCCTTCCGGCGTGCTGGCCGACATTATCGATCGCCGTAAATACCTGCTGTTTTCTCAGCTCTGGGTATTCATCGCGGCAGCGGGTCTGACAGTGCTTTCGTTTACAGGGCACGTCACCCCACTGGTGCTGCTGATCGCCGCCTTCCTGATGAGCATGGGCGCCGCCATGAGTTCGCCGCCTTTTCAGGCCATCGTGCCGGATCTGGTGAAAAAGGCGGAGCTGGGGCCGGCTATCGCGCTGAACTCGCTGGGTATTAACATCAGCCGCGCCATCGGCCCGGCGCTCGGCGGGCTGATCCTGTCTTTTGCGGGGCCGTGGATGGTGTTCCTGCTCAACGCCCTCTCCGTGCTGGGCGTCGCCTGGGTGCTTTACCGCTGGAAAGAATCCCCCAACGTGCAGCGCCTGCCGCCGGAGCATTTCTTTTCGGCGGTGCGCGCGGGCCTGCGCTACGTGCATGCTGCGCCGGTGCTGCGTAACGTGCTGGTCCGCACCGTGGCGTTTTTTGTGTTTGGCAGCGCCGGTTGGGCTTTGCTGCCGCTGGTTGCCCGTCGCGAACTCGGTCTGGGACCCGGCGGCTACGGCATTATGCTGGCCTTTATCGGCGTAGGCGCCATCTGCGGGGCGGTGCTGCTGCCTCGCCTGCGCAAGCATTTCAGCGCCGATCTGCTGATGGTGCTGGCCAGCCTGCTGTTTGCCATGACCCTGCTGGCGCTGGCGTTTATCCGCCATTTCTGGCTGCTCAACGCCTTTGAGTTCTTTACCGGCTTTGCCTGGATCACCGTGCTCTCCACCCTGAATCTGGGGGCGCAGCGCAGTGCGGCAAGATGGGTTAAAGCGCGTGCGCTGGCTGTTTATCTGACCGTGTTCTTTGGCTCGATGACCGTGGGCAGCGCGGTCTGGGGGCAGCTGGCTTCGCGCTACGGCATTCCGCTTTCGCTGTGCACCGCAATGCTGGGGATGGTGCTGGCCAGCCTTACCGTGCTGCGCTGGCGACTGGATAAGGATCCGGATCTGAATCTGGACGTCAGCGAGCTCAGCGAGCCGGTTCCGACGCTGAACATTCATCACGATCGCGGGCCGGTCAGGGTGAGCTACGAATATCAGATCCGCGCAGAAGACGCGCACGCGTTTACGGTCTGTATGCAGGACATGAGGCGCGTTCGCCGTCGCGGCGGCGCCATAAACTGGGCGCTTTATGAAGATATCTTCCAGCCCGGCATTTTCGTTGAAACCTTTGTGGTCGGATCCTGGATGGAGCAACTGCGGCAGCTTGAGCGCTACACGATGAACGATCGCAAAATTCAGAGCCGTGTTTACGCATTTCACCAGGCCGAACAGACGCCCGTTGTACGGTATCTGATTGCGCCTGAATAACCGCTGCTTTTTCATTCAACATCGCAAGGAAAAGACAATGAGCACGATTAAAACTGCTGACGGTACGCAAATTTACTTTAAAGACTGGGGCAAGGGTAAGCCGGTGCTGTTCAGTCACGGCTGGCCGCTGGACGCGGATATGTGGGACAACCAGCTGAACTTTCTGGCTGAAAACGGCTATCGCGTCATCGCTTTCGATCGCCGCGGCTTTGGCCGTTCGGATCAGCCGTGGACCGGCTACGATTACGATACTTTCGCCTCGGATATCAACGAGCTCATCACCAGCCTTGATTTGCAGAAGGTGACGCTGGTCGGCTTTTCGATGGGCGGTGGCGACGTTGCGCGTTATATCAACAACTACGGCACCGCGCGCGTGGATGGCCTGGTGCTGCTTGGCGCGGTAACGCCCGCCTTCGGTAAGTCCGATGATTTCCCGCAGGGCGTCGACCAGTCCGTTTTTGCCGGCATCCTGGCGGGATTGCGCCAGGATCGCGCGCAGTTCATCAGTGATTTTGCCGTACCGTTTTACGGCACTAATGCCGGCCAGACGGTTTCAGAAGGCGTACTGACCCAGACGCTGAATATTGCGCTGCTGGCTTCGCTCAAGGGCACGCTGGACTGCGTTAAGGCATTTTCCACCACCGACTTCCGTCCGGATATGGCGAAAATCGACGTGCCCGCGCTGGTTATTCATGGCAGTAACGATCAGGTGGTGCCGTTTGAATCAACCGGCAAGCTTGCCGCGGAGATGATTACAGGCGCGCAGCTGAAAGTGTATGACAATGCGCCGCATGGCTTTGCGGTCACCCATTCCGACCAGCTGAACGTGGATCTTCTGGCATTCCTGAAATCCCTTTAAGGACAGCGTAAGGCCTTGGTTTTAGGCTTATACAGGAGCACAGACCGGCTTTTCAGCCGGTTTTTTGCTTCGTGCTTCTCTTGCACGGGCAGCTGCAGACCTGCAGTCGGAAACCGGCACATCCGGAAGGAAATCACCTGCAATAACGTTCAAAGTCGGCCTCGCGCTGGCTCAGAGAGCTTCCTGCGAAGCGAATCTCTCCAGGGCCGGGCCGTCAAGCCGGTATCGAACCCATTCGCTCAGAGGAAGCGCATCAATACTGCGGTAGAAATCTTTGGCTGACTTATCCCACTCCAGAACGTTCCATTCGATCCGGTTACAGCGGCGGCTAACGGCCAGCTGAGCGATATACTGCAACATGGCTTTTCCTGCGCCTCGTCCCCGGTAATCAGGAGTCGAATAGAGGTCTTCCACGTTAAGGCTGTAGCGACCTGGCCAGGTTGAATAGCCCAACGAGATAACCGCATAGCCGGCAATATCCCCCTCAATCTCGCAGAGATAGGCCTCCGCTGCGGTATCGGCAGAAAACAGGAACGTTCGGATTTCGTCAACATCTGGCATAGCCTCCGGCGGGCTTTCGCGGTAAACGGATAAGCCATTTATCATATTACAGATAGCATCCATATCTTCCGGACCGGCCTGCCGAATAATAACTCTCATAAACTTTCTCTCACCAATATAGTTTGCTGCCTGCAAGGATAATCGGTATTGTTCGATGAAATAAGTGCAATAAAATCAATGGCAGGTGAATTTCATGCATCATGTACTACGGCGTCTTGATCTCAACCTGTTGCCGGTTTTCGATGCTGTTTACCGACACCGCTCGGTCAGGCTTGCCGCCGCTGAACTTGCCATGAGCACTTCAGCGCTGAGCCATGCTTTGACGCGCCTGCGTGAATTTCTCAAGGACCCGCTATTTTATCGTGAGGGGCATAAGATGTGCCCCAGCGTATTTGCCTGCCAGCTGGCGCCTTATATAGCGGGATCGTTATCCACGCTCAATCAACACCTCAGCCCGTTACAGCCCTTCGATCCGCTTGCAAGCACGGAAACGTTCAGAATTGCCGTGACGGATTACACCGCCTTTTGCATATTTCCCGGGTTAATGAAGGAAACAGAAAAAATGGCGCCGGACATTACTTTCGAGTTGTGCCATTTGCCATATAACCCAGCGCTAAAGGAACTGCTGGCAGGCGAAATTGACCTCGCGTTGAGTTTCAGCGAAGCGAATGAGGGTAAACATCAGGATTTAGAGGAGGTTGATTTATTTAGCGATGAGTTTGTCGTTATCAGTAATATTAATCGACTCAGCATGACGCTGGAGGAGTACCTGTCAGCAGGGCACGTAGTGGTCACCCCGTGGAATGAGAAAAAAGGTTTACTGGATGCACACCTCGCGCGTCTGGGGCTGGAACGCAGGATCTCCCTGAGAACGCCATCGATGCTTGCTTCGCCACATATTATTGCTGAGAGCGATCTGTTGATGGCCATTCCTGCCTTGGTAGCCAGCAAGATTGCCGAGCTGGCCAGTATTAAAACCTTTCCCTTACCTTTTTATGCGCCTCCTTTTACGGTAAAAATATATTCTCACAAACGAAGCGGTAAAAAATCATCTACCGACTGGCTTAAAAAAGTTATTTTGCAAAGCATAAAAGAGAAAAAATAGCTTAAAACCTTCCATACGAGGTTGATGGTTTAGCATTACCCTGACTTAATTTTAAGAGTCTGCTCTGATATCTTTTTCCCCGAGGCGGCGGAGTTAGTAGCAAGGTAAGGGTTTTCATTCCAGCAATAAACCAGGGGAATAGTGTATTACAGGAAAAACGGCCTGATTTTTATTACTATCCACCGTAAAACACCGGTCGTTTTTTTTTGCTTCTCTTTATTTAGAGGGCACCCGGGTTTTCTACGCAGATAGACGAATAATTAAGCCATGCGCATAAAACAACGTCAATCCGGTTTTGTTTGCTGCGCAAAAGCGTAACGGCAGGTAAGCAAGTTTTAGATTTATGCATTTTGACGACGCGGCGTGCGCGGATTGACTATGCTCAGAAGCGTTCAGGCTTCCTCCACTTACTCCAGGAAAAATATTATGAAAAAATTATCTGTAATCGCCATCACTGCCGGAATGCTTTTGGTTATGAGTTCACAGGCTGATGCAAAAGGGTGCCTGAAAGGAGCCGCTGCCGGAGGCGTGGCAGGCCACGTTGCCCATCATGGCGTAGCTGGTGCAGCAGCAGGCTGTGCGGTTGGCCATCATATGGCTAAAAAGAAAGAAAAAGAAAAAGAGGCAAACAGCAAGCAGGAGCAGAAATAACAGCCAGGCCGATCAGATGTTTTTCGCCATTCGGCGGCGATCGCATAACAACCGCGCCACAGCGGTGGCATTATCCGTCGCTTTCAGGCAACGGGTAATGCCAATGACATCCGAACCGACGCGTAGTTAGCTAATGCTGACGGCTATCTGTCAGAGCTGCTTTGACACAGCAGCCAGACCGCCTTCTTTTCGAACCAGGGCGTCAGGGAAAAGGCCGCCCGCTCTGGGGGTAAGCGCGTCTTATGGCGCAGATATCAGCTTATCGGTAAAACATGCCTGAACACTCGCTGTGGTAAGCAGAGCGGCGGCCCGATCTGCCGGTACGGGCCGGCTGAAAAGATAGCCCTGGCCGTAATCACAGCGTCGTTTTTGCAGCCACTCGAGAGTAATAGCGTCTTCAATTCCTTCTGCCGTCACCGTTACCTTCAGCTCCTGACACAGCGCCAGCAGGGTTTCCACTACCTTTTGCTGCTGCGAGACGCTCACAACGGTGGAGATAAACGAGCGGTCAATCTTGATCCGGGTAATACCAAGGCCCAGCAGAACCGACATATTGGAGTAACCAGTGCCGAAATCATCCAGCACCACGCCAATACCGTCGTCCCGCAGGGCACGAATAGCTCGTCTGGCCTCTTCTGAAATGGTCATCACGTTCTGCTCCGTCACCTCCAGCTCCAGCTGTACCAGTGCCGCTTGCCGCATAATGCCGGACAGGCAATCCGTCAGCACCGGGTTGAGCAGCTGCTCCGGCGTGATATTCAAAGACAGATGCAGACCTGCCGGCCAGCCTGGGGTGATGCGAACGACGGCCTGCAGCAGTTCAACAGTCAGAGTGTCCATCAGGCCCAGCTTTTCCACTACGGGAATAAACACCGCAGGTGCAATAACCTTACCGGGGCCGGGTATCCAGCGCGCCAGGATCTCGAATCCGGTAATGCGGCCCGTTTGCAGGGAGACAATAGGCTGCAAAAAAGGGACGATGGTATGGCTTTTGATAGCCTCGGTAACGTCGTGCTCGAGCTTTTCCCTCTGGAGAAATCGTTGCTCCATATCCGGTGAGAAATGGGCCAGATGCAGCGTTTTGTCCCGTTTAGCTTCGTACATGGCCAGGTCCGCCGCCCGCACCACGCCAGAGCTTCCGCTACAGGTTGAGCAGGCTACGCCTACCGACAGGCCCAACATGGTATCAGGCCCGGTCCGGATCTCCGCAGCGCGCTGACGGAGGGTTGCAGCAGTTCTGACCGCCTCTTCAGGCTGCCCGCCCCCTGAAGTCATAGCAAATTCATCACCGCCGATGCGGAATACATGGGTTTCCGGGCCGGCAGCTTCTGCCAGCAGGCCTGCCAGAGAAATCAGCGTGGCATCCCCCTGATGATGCCCGTTCAGGTCGTTGATGCTTTTAAAGTCGTTGATGTCGAGTAATGTCAGAAAATAAGGCTGCCCGACCGCTTCAAGCTGGGCAATACGAGCGCTGAATGCTCTCCGGTTACCCACGCCGGTCAGCTCATCGGTATCGGCCAGCCGAAGGGCATTTTTTTCAGCGGCAAGCATTTTGCGTATGAGCCTGCCGATCAGCAGGCCAGGAATGATCATGGCCAGCAGAGCAAAGGCAGAGGACGTCAGGATAAACCTGAGCCTTTCGCTGGTTTCAAAATCGGCGCTATAGCCCAGACCGAGCAGCACGGAAATCTGCGCCTCAAGTCCGTACTCCCATAAGGTGGAAAGCAAAAATATGGTTACAATATTAAGCATTGCTAACCATAAAAGTTTCAGGTGCATCCGAGGACCCCGGCAATATAATTAGTTGAATATTCAGTAGTTATCACTAAAAAACGCAATTTAATTCTGCATAATATTGATGGCACGCCGAAAATCATGTTATTTATAATGAAATAAATCTATTGGAATAAGTATTTACCTCTGGCAAGTTGCAGACGCCCTGCCCATCCTTTGCCAGGTGCGATAAAAGAAACCCAATCCTATATCGGCAGAATTTGCCAAATTAACAGGCCATGTCGGTAAATTTTATTCACTATTGCAGATTGGTGCTGTAAATTTGCCTTATCAGGCGAAACGGCCATAGAAAAAGTCAGGCTATTGTCGTGAAGAAAATAACCGCTACCGACGACTTTTTCGGTTTCTTTTTCAGGCCCCGAGAAGGCGATCGGAGAAATATGCTGATGTAATCCGCACAGAGTTATAATGATTATGATTTATAACTCAAGAGACTGCTTAGATTTACCTTTAAAATGTCGATAAAATAAAAAGCAAAGGCCACCCTGTTACCAGGTGGTTTCAGAAAAACTTATCTTACTTCACCTAAGGGCATATTTAATTCTTGTTCAGGCCCTGAAATCCGCAATCCATTTTCAGGCCAGATTACGGATCCCACGCTTAAGCGGCCAATGCCATTTACTCTGGCCTATCAATAATGATGATGCGATGAGCAACGGCGATAAGATCTTTTTCAACAATATCAGGCTGTTTGCCAACGCGTAATACCGCATTGCCCGGACGAGCAACCAGTGCACCTTTCCAGCCGCAGGCTGTTGCGCCCAGGATATCCCAGGTATGCGCAGCGACAAGCCGCAACAAATCGGCATTCACGCCGAGCCTCTGTGCCACGCTGGTGTAATTCTCCGTGGCCGGTTTGAAACGTTTGACCTCTTCAACCGAGAACTGCTTTTCAAAAAAGTGAGCAAGGCCCGATTGTTCCAGCACCTTCTGGCCAGCCTGAGTGGATGAATTGGTGAGCGTCACCAGACGAAATCCGGCTGCCCGCAGCATTTCCAGCGCGGGCAACGCATCCGGGTGAGCAGGAAGCGTCGCCAGACGCTGTCGGAATTCATTTAAGTCTTGCTCTGAAAGTATGGTACCTCTTATCTCAGCCACCATTTGCAACACGGCTACAGCAAGCTCGCCAAAGGGCATGTAACTGCCGCTGAGAGTAAGCGACTGGGAATAAATGATTAATTCAGAGAACCATTGGCGCAAAATTCGTTCGTCACCAAATACCCTTTTAAAAATGGGGTTCAGCGCCCCTGTATCCAGAAGCGTTTCATTGACATCAAAAACTATTATCTTATTGCACATTATTTCCCCCTCTGATTAAAGGTTAAGTGTAGATGCAGATTGCGTGATGGCAATATTTTGGAAGTATTGTATCGGTTGACAGGGAGCACTTTCCGCTTAAAAATATAAGTCACCCTTCCAGTTTTCACTAAACATATATTAAGGATGTGTTTATAAATTATATTGTAGTTATTTTTATTTGGAAAATTACATCTGAACGAAGAAAGCGTTAATACCTATGGACGTGATTATCCTTTCCTGTTTGTTCAGAAAACCGGACATCCTGAATACAATGGTTTTATGTAAATCACCATAGAGATTTATTATTTTCAGGCATTTAAAATTTCTTATTTTACCTGTTAGCGGCTGCTCAAAAAAAGCAACACCGACTGTTGATATTTACAGGAATGCGCTGACAGATAACGGGATTATAAATCCGTTAGTTAACGGCATTGCCAGCATGGTGGAATCAAGAGCAGAGGGTAAAGCGCTATTACCTCCATTTAACTCTCCTGGTTCAAATCCAAATCATGAAATTGAAACCTATAATTACTTTGTCGGTCAGGATAATCAATCTGTTAATCTGCATTCTGGCGGGTACCAGCGTATACAAAAGGTAACTAAATAAAGCGCGTTCACTCTGATGGTGGCAGAACAACATCAGGATAGCAACATCTCATTTTCATAGATAAAAAACCAAATAATTCATGATGTTATTTTTTTATAAAGTTAAAAAAAAATAAAATTAAAGGGTAGTTTTTAGAAAAGACGATTTTCTTGCCGACCTGACTATTCCTGTTTATAAAAACCTGCCCAGGTATACAGAGGAATGGGATGATAATCATGTCACAAAAATTGAGATCGTTCACAAAAAATAATGGCGAAGCCTTTTTATACTTAGCAACCGATGCAAACTGGCATCATCTTTATAATAAGATGCACTGGGAAAGCGATACATTACCTTATCAAAGCTAAGCTTATTCTGAAAAAATCAGATTTTTTAATCATCCTTATCATGAGTCCTCTGTACCAATGGCTATCCTGCTTTAGCCCAACGAATGACTATTGTGGGAAAAACCGGCTCCGGCATTAACGGCAACAGGCTATCAGCGGTAGCGCCTGTTTTAACCAACCGTTACCACCTTGGGTGATTTTTAACCTTTCAGCCGCATTCAGCCGTAAATTAATGACTTTATATAATGGGACTTATATAAAGTCAGGACATCAGGCCCGGAAGCAGGTATGCTTTTCCAGGCGGGTTCACAGCAAAAAGCGACTGTGTATCTCTCGGCATACGTGATTGAAATGCAGCCTGTAAACTGGCATCGCTACGTAAATTATTAGGGGATTAGCCCCTCTTACTCATGCAGAATTCACGTAGCGCGATCGGAAAAAATTGAGGAGATTATCAGACGAAAATGGGTGAAATCATAGCCAACGGTATGGTATCGGCCCTTACCGCCGATGAAGATATTGCAGCACGGCTAAAGGAGTTCGTGCAGGACAAAGATGCCTTTTCATCCAATACCTGGCGGCAGCTACTTAGCGTGATGCGTGTCTGCTATCGCTGGGCCAGGGAGAATGCACGCACCTTTTTGCCTATGACTGACGCCGATCTTCGCGATTATCTCAATTTCCTACAGCTGACAGGGCGAGCTTCTTCGACGATTGCTACTCATGCTTCACTGATTTCGATGTTACACCGTAACGCCGGATTGACGCCACCAAACACTTCGCCGATCGTTTTCCGTACTATCAAAAAGATTAACCGCGTGGCTGTCGTAGGCGGCGAGCGTACCGGTCAGGCGATCCCTTTCCGACTCGCTGACCTGATGAAGCTTGATAGCCTGTGGTTTAATTCCTCTTTACTGAGGGAGAAACGCAATCTGGCTTTCCTCCATGTTGCGTATAATACACTGTTGCGCGTCAGCGAACTCTCCCGCCTTCGGGTCCGCGACGTCACCTTTGCCGATGACGGACGCATTATTCTTGATGTGGCCTGGACAAAAACTATCGTACAGACGGGCGGACTGATTAAGGCACTCAGCAATCTTTCTACCCAGCGGCTGATGGAATGGATTGCGGCTGCGGGGTTGGCCGCAGAACCGGATGCTTTCCTGTTCTGTCCGGTTCATCGTTCTAATAAAGCGGTAATGATCGCCGAGCGGCCGCTCAGCACCCCCTCTTTTGAAACTATTTTCGCCCATGCCTGGCGAACGTCAGGGCATTCAAAATCAGCGAAGCTGAACAAAAACCGCTATGGCGGCTGGAGCGGCCATAGTGCCCGCGTCGGTGCAGCGCAGGATATGGCGAAACAGGGCTATGCCGTGGCGCAAATAATGCAGGAAGGAACCTGGAAAAAACCGGAAACGTTGATGCGCTATATCCGTAACGTTGATGCTCATCAGGGAGCCATGGTGGATTTAATGGAGAAGAAACCCTGATTTGCCCGCTATGCAGTTGCGCCGCCCCCCTGACGCTGGCGCATAAAATGCCCGTTAGCGGTCCAATCCTGACAGGCATTTTATCCACAGAAAAAGTGGATAGCCTGTGCACAGAAAAGTATGGTTTTATGCCAGCGGTCGATTATTTACAGTAATCCCTGTGGATGGCCCAGCCCGACAAAGAGTTTGAGCTACCGCCTTTTAAGCCTGCTGTTGTACCAGCCAGGAGGCGGTTGTACTATACAACCGGTTAATTAACAGGGATTTTCCAATCAAATAAGGGAGGGGGCTGATGAAAGCTTTACGGTCAATGTGCAGCCAGTCCGCTCACCACGCATGCAGTAAAAACAATTATGTCTGATAAAAAAGCAAAGGGCGGAAAGAAAACCTCTCCAACGCCACACGACCTGGCATTCAAACAGTTCCTGACCCATCCCGATACCGCGCGGGATTTTATGCAGCTGCATCTGCCGTCAGAACTGCAGGCCGTTTGCGATTTCAACACGCTAAAACTGGAGTCCGGGAGTTTTATTGAGGAAAATCTGCGCCCCTATTTTAGCGATGTGCTTTACAGTCTGAAAACAGCTGCAGGTGACGCCTATGTGCATGTTTTGATTGAGCATCAGTCCACACCGGACAAGCACATGGCCTTCCGGCTTTTCCGCTATGCAATAGCGGCTATGCAGCGCCATCTGGACGCCGGTCATAAAAAGCTGCCGCTGGTGATCCCGGTTTTATTCTATACCGGCCGGCGCAGCCCCTATCCTTACTCCACGCGCTGGCTGGATGAATTTGCCGATCCGGTGCAGGCTGAAAAGCTCTATAGCGGTCATTTCCCCCTCGTCGACGTTACGGTTATACCTGACGACGAGATCATGGAGCACCGCAGTATGGCGGCCCTGACGCTGCTGCAAAAACATATCCACCAACGCGATCTGGCCGAGCTGCTGGATCGGCTGGCGACGCTTCTGCTGAAGGAACATGTTACAGGACAGCAGCTGGCATCGCTGATAAACTACCTTATACAGGCAGGCGAAACTTCAGACGCAGAGGCCTTTGTACGTGAACTGGCACAACGGGTGCCGAAACATGAGGATGCACTGATGACCATCGCGCAACAGCTTGAACAGAAAGGCATTGAAAAAGGGCGGGCCGAAGGTATTCAGCTCGGCCGACAGGAAGGCAGATATGAAGGCAGGCTTGAAGGAAAGCTCGAAGGCAAGCTAGAAGGAAAGCTTGAAGTAGCCCGCACTATGCTGCAAAACGGCCTCGATCGTAACACCGTGATGAAAATGACCGGTCTTGGCGAAGAAGAACTGGCGCGGATCAGGCATTAATGGTGGCAGGTGCTTAGGCCAGGGTTACGATCGCTGCGGGTGCCGAAAAAATGTACCCTGTTGGCTGGCTGTGCAATACGCCAGGCCGCGTTATTATACCTGGCTCCGACGTATTGCATTGAAAAGTATGCAGAAACCGCACCTGAAATCACTTTTCGATTTAAATTATTCCACACATCCCGCATGCTATACCTGCCTTCAGCACCCGATTTTCCCAATGACCAAATCCAAACGGGCACGTAGGTTTGTATAGCCCAATCCGCTCTTACTAAACCTCTTATAGCGTTGCAATATATCGCGAGAGAAAACGGCGCTGCCTGTCGATAAACCCAGGCTCAGACGGGACCAATAATATCCAGACGCAGCCCCTGCGCCTGAAGAATTTCTTTGCAGGTATCGGGTAAATCAGTATCGGTGATGACGTGACTAAAAGGGTGTTCAGGGGCGAGCGGATACGGATGGATCTGACCAAATTTCGACGAGTCGGTCAGCGCAATAGTATGGGTGTTTTTAGCCATCAGGGCGTTAACGACATCGCAGCGCAGCATATTACGACCGGTAAAACCGGTCAACGCGTCCCAGCCATCTATGCCGATAAAGACCTTATGGAAGTTGAGGTGCTGGATACAAAGTCGGGTCAGCGGCCCTACCACGGATTCGCTGCTTTTTTGATACAGGCCGCCAAGAATAATAACCTCCCCACCCGTCTCCCTGAGCAATCCGGCAATATAGTGGCTGACCGTAATAATGGTAATGTCCCGTCTTTCACTCAGCTCCCTGGCCAGCAGCGCGTTGGTACTGCCTCCCTCAATGAAAACCGCCTCTCCGGCATTCACCAGTGAAGCCGCATGCTCTGCGAGACGTTTCTTGACGGCATAGCGGGTGCGCATCCTTGCGCCCACATCATCACTTTCAGGCGCAACGGCCGATCCGTGCACGCGACGCAGAAAACCGCCTTTTTCCAGCACGTTCAGATCCTGACGTACCGTTACCTCGGAAACACCAGTGATTTGAGAAAGTTCGCTGACGCTGACGCTGCCGCGTTCACTGACGAGCTGAATAATATTCTGATGACGTACGTTCATGGTGCCTGCCGGTAAGCTTTTTTAGCAAGCTTACCAGAAAGACAGGCCGCTACAAATGCTGCCGATCCGCCGAAAGCGGGTCGGCAAGGGTCTCATTCCAGTCCGAGACTGCGGCGCCCGTTCGCGTTCAGCTTTTCAGAGGTGAAGCGACCTTTCCAGGTGACTTCATAATCTTCCTGTGGAAAATCGGCGGGCGATTCGCCTGATGCCAGCGCCTGCGCAACGGCGGCCGCGCAGACGGCGTTCTTGTCACAGAGAGGCGCGGCCGGGATATACATTACATTTCCCCAGCCCTGCTGATTTTCTACCGGGGCAACGGAATGAATAACATCACAATGCCACCAGACTGAATCCCCTGCCTGGAGTGAAGGTATTGAGCACAATCCCTGAATCAGTTCAGGATGCCATTTTTCCGACACCGGCAGCACTTTCCCGGGCGCAACGCCGCACAGCTCCTCCTCCGGGACATCTTTCAGTAGCGGGCGCAACAGCAAATAAGCCATTGCTTCGGGTACCGGCACGACATGCAGCAGCCCCTGCCCGACCTGCATATCAGAAAGCGCCGTCCAGCCCTGAAAGGTACGAAATGCCGAACATTTTGTTGTGGTGCCGGCCTGGTACTCATAAACATCGGTACGCCAGGCTGCGTCCCACGGATCGTATTCATTAAAACGGTTCGAGAAAATTTTGCGGAACACTTTTTGATAAGCAGGAAGCAACCACCGCTCCAGCGCGCCTGAATCTGTATGCGCACCCAGCCCTTTTGAGGTTGTGCCCGGCAGACGACGTCGTATGCGGTCGGGATAGATGATGTTCACATCAGGCTCAAACCAGCGTATACCTGCCGATTCGAGTTTCCAGAGCCGGTTCAGGAAAGCCTGAGTTTGCGCCATGGCGTCGCTCTGCCGCGCTTCCATCTGAGCCGGAGACCAGTAAACAGGGTAGATTTCAGGGCGTGAAGCGTCGAGGCTACCGAAAAAGTTGTCACCAGGCCCCTGGTACACGCCATCGAAATCGTTGGCGTCCAGGTAGTCGAGCATCGATTTATCCCATCCCAGCGCCTGCTCACGGTTGAAAGTTTGCCTGACCACCACACACCCCCTGCGGCGAATATAATTCCTGGTCTCTTCCGAAACACGTCCTGCGGCAATCTCTTGCAGGCTGACTTCCGGCCATGCGGAGCCCTGCTGCTGTTCTTCGGTACGTGCCGCCTTGAGCTCGCCGACAATCTTCGCTCTTACCTGTTCGAATAATCCTTCCACATCGCCAATTTCTTCCCTGAGCGCCTTTTTCATCAGGCGTATATTTTGCTTAGCGTCTTCTGGTTGATCGACTGAAGTGAAGCTGGTGTCCATGGTGCTCTCCGCTGCTTTCGCCATCTTTGTTTCGAGTGAAACAAATATAACCTTCATTCACAATAAAGAACCAGTATTCAACATCTGTTTAACAATGAAAGTCTGATGAAGATCACATTAAAGGGCTTAAAAACAGCGCAAGGGCATTTGGATGAAGGGTAGTCAGTAATAAAGAAGGGTTATCGGCCGTGTTTTAAGAGCATTTTTCACTGTTGTGCACGGCCGAAAGGCCCGTAAGCGGAGGCATAAATGAACGCGCTGTCATAAGCATGGATCGGGGAAGCTACGAAGAAAATTCATCAGTTGATAAGTCTGGTTCTGGAAACTGACCCATTATTTCCTTATCAGGCTGGTGCCCATTTATTATCTCTTACCAGTGCGGTGTTGTCAGATGACAGCCAGTGGAAGGCGCGGAGGTTTAAAGGATCTTCAGCCGGGAGGGAGAGCGAGGGGGAGCCATTGTCTGTAACATCGGCAGGTGCGGAGAAGATTAAACAAATATTTTCGACGGTTTGTACTGCTCAGCATAAAGAAGTCTGTCAGGAAAAATCTGTGTCACAGCGTGGTCCTGGCAGCCCACGCTATGATCCTGTAAATATTTTTCCTGGCCCGAAGGCTTATATATTGCAAATCCAGAACCGGCGTTAATTTTTAGCCAGAACGTTCTTATCGTCTTCATCATAATTAAATGATATCCGGGCACCGTGTTCGTTCGGCAGCCTGCGCGCTTCCAGAAATACCGATTTCCAGTAAACGTTATCCAGTGACGATCGCATTACGCCACGGCTGGCCGAAGCGTGAAGGAAATGCCGGTCCGTATCATAAAAGCCTACGTGCATCTGCCGGTTAATACGGAAAAAGACCAGGTCGCCAGGCTGCAAACGATCGGGCTGGATACGTTTTCCCATATGGATCAGCTGGCTGGTGGTGACTCGCTTCATGGGTAAATTGAACCGGTCTTTAAGGGTTCGCCAGACAAAGCCCGAACAGTCCACGCCGGAGAGTTCCGTACCGCCCCACTGGTAAGGCGTCCCTTCCCATGCGTACATCTGGTCATGTAATGCCGCGATAACCGGAATAAGATCGGGTTCGCCAGCGCGATGGGTGGTATCGGGACTATTATCGTTTGCTTCATCGGGCTTATGGGAAGAACAGCCCGCCACAATCATCAGCGCCAAAACCGTTATCGTGCGAAGGGGGAGTAATGGTGGCATCTTTTCCTGTCCGGATCCTGAATTTTAGCCCTGAATAACGGGGTAAATAACGGTTAAATTTGGCTTAATATCATCGGTTCGTTATTGTTATAAATCATTCGTTTTTACTTAAATTTACAGCGATTTATTTCCGATAAATATTATCACACAGGGGTACTAATTTTCGCTCAGTAAAGTTATCTGAAAAAATTGCTGCCGACACAGACAAGCAGCCTTAACGGCTGCTGTGACAAAACTACTCGTTGCCCCACTGATTAAGAAACGAGGCGATATCATCGATACGGCTCTCGTTGATACCGGCTTCTTTAGCCATCTCTTTCTGCGCGTCTTCACCGATCTCTTCATTATTTGATAAGCGATCGAGCAGCAGCTGGAAATAGTGCGCCAGGGATTTACGCTCTGCCTCAGCCACGGGTGCTGCGCATTCTGTCGAATACTCATCCACGATGTCGTAGTATTTAAGCGGGATTTCATCGTTCATAAGCTACTCCAGATATTTAATTTAACGTCAATTTTAGCTGCTTTCTGCATCGTCCGGGCCGATTTCATTACTGCTGTCAGACGACAAATGTAAGAATGGCATCACCAGGCACCGGCCCGGCCTTAAAGATTGCTAAGATTAACACGTAGCATCCTGTTTTATCTCAATAATTTTACTGCATTCGTCCAGCCTGTACACCGGCATTGACTGGCCGACACAAGGGCAACGTTGCGCGATCGGCTCCGGTTTCAGGCCCGGCATTGGATATCCTCTTGAGAGGCGTCATGACCCGCCGTGCACGCAGTCAAAGGACAGAAGAAAAGCGTCGGGGATGGTTTATCGGTTGCATAGCGAGCCAGCCGGGAGCGGCTTTTTAGCCTGCTCCCGGGGCTCTCCTCTTCAGACGCGGAAGGTATCCACCATTCCTCTCAGGGCATGAACCTGCTCCGCCAGCGATTGAGAAGCGGTCGTGGACTCCTCTACCAGCGCGGCGTTGCTCTGGGTTACGCCGTCCATCTGGCCAACGGCCACGGTCACCTGAGAAATGCCCTGCATCTGCTCGTTTGAAGCCAGCGCGATTTCATCCATTGCCTCAGCCAGCTCGCTGACCTTCCCGGTCACGCTCATGATATTTTCCGCAGTGCCGTCGGCCACTACCACGCCAGCCTCCACCATGGTCACCGCGTTTTCAATCAGGCCTTTGATGTCCCGCGCTGCCGTCGCGCTACGCTGCGCCAGCGTGCGGACCTCGCTGGCCACCACGGCAAATCCCCGCCCCTGTTCGCCAGCGCGTGCGGCTTCAACCGCCGCATTCAGCGCCAGAATATTCGTCTGGAAGGCAATGCTCTCAATGGTGCCGGTAATATCGCGAACCTTCGCCGCGCTGGCAGAGATATCGGCCATCGTTTCGGTCATCTGGCGCACGTTTTTTTCACCGTCACGGACAAGCGCGGCCGCCTCCCGCGCCGATCCAGCCGTATAAGTGGCGCCCGCCGTGTTGCTTTTCACCGTCGCGGTTAACTCTTCCATGCTTGCGGCCGTTTCCTGCAGCGCAGCTGCCTGCTGTTCAGTACGGGCCGAGAGTTCGGTATTCCCTCTGGCGATTTCATCAGAGGCAAGGGCTACGGAAGCCGAAGCGTCCTTAATCCTCGATACCAGTTCGCCCAGGCGATTCTGCATTCGGGCGAGCGATGCCAGCATGCTGGTATTATCGCCGGGACGAAGCATGACCTGAGACGTCAGGTCACCGTCGGCTATCGCTGCCGCCAGTACCTGCGCCTGCGCCGGTTCACCGCCCAGCTGGCGCATCAGGATCCGTATAGTCATGAAACCGGTGCCGCCAGCAAGCAGCACAGATACCAGCACCAGGCCGACCAACAGAAGCCCGGCACGACGGCTTTGATCGCTGCTGCTTTCCACGGCGCTGCGGGCATTTTGCATCTGCACCTCTGTCAGGGTATTGAGGGCTTCCTGCAGCGACCGCTGCGCCGGGCGAGAGACGGTCATCAGGTAAGTCACGGTCTCCTGCTGCAGATTCTGCAATCCAAGCTGACCTGCCTTTTCAAAGCTTGCCAGCGCCGGTCCTTCTCTTTCCACTATTTTCCGGTATGCCTCCCGGCCCGCCGGTACCGAATCCGTTTCCATCAGCCGACCCAGCTCCTCACGGTTTTTGAGGAACAGACGTTTCTGGGTCTGCACGCGGTCCCATTCGGGCGCCATTTCCTTCGGGTCGGTCAGCAACGCCAGGTTTCTTACCGCGATAGACAAATCACGTACGCTGGCGCGCATATCCAGCGCAAGCTGGAACTTTTTCATTTTGACGTTTACCACGTCACCCATATCGTCCCGGGCGTGGTTAAGAGCATTGATAGCCACGCCGGCGCAAATGACCAGCAGCAGTACCATGAGGCCGAAGCCTCCGACAATACGGGTTGAAACTTTCATGGGAGAATACCGAAAGGCAGATGATTACTGTTTGTATCGTCATCGTGAAGAAACTCTTGAGAGTACCGATTAAATTATGTGGTGTATTTCACAATGCGCAGGTAAAGGTTGCAGACAGGGAGCGCTGAATGATCCGGGATGAACAGGAGATAGCTGGGAGACGTCCTGGCAGGGAATAACGTTGCTGAATACGGTATTTATCACTGAGTCCGGCTGGCATGGCCCAATCCGGACTGAGTTTTCAGAAAATTAGCTGGTCAGCAAGGTTACCTGGCCAAAATTTCTCTACGAACGATTTCTGCGCCGGCGCTGAGGGCATTCAGCTTGCCCCTTGCTACCTGACGGGATAAAGGCACCATGCCGCAATTGGTGGAAGGATAAAGCTTGTCGGCATCGACAAACTGGAGCGCTTTACGTAGCGTATTGGCTACTTCTTCGGGCGTCTCAACGGCATTGGTCGCCACATCGATAGCCCCAACCATCACCTTTTTGCCGCGGATCAGTTCGATAAGATCCATTGGTACATGAGAGTTCTGGCATTCCAGCGAAATGATATCGATAGCCGACGTTTTCAGCTTAGGGAAAACCTCTTCATACTGTCGCCACTCTGAACCCAGCGTTTTTTTCCAGTCCGTATTGGCTTTAATGCCGTAGCCATAGCAAATATGCACGGCGGTTTCACATTTAAGCCCTTCGATGGCTTTTTCCAGCGCGGCAATTCCCCAGTCGTTAACCTCATCAAAAAAGACATTAAAAGCCGGCTCGTCAAACTGGATAATATCGACACCGGCCGCCTCTAACTCTCTGGCTTCCTGATTAAGAATTTTGGCAAATTCCCAGGCCAGCTTTTCGCGGCTTTTATAATGGCTGTCGTAAAGCGTATCGATCATGGTCATAGGGCCGGGCAAGGCCCATTTAATAGGCTGTTGGGTTTGCTGACGTAAAAATTTAGCATCTTCAACAAATACGGGCTTTTGCCGGGTCACCTCGCCCACGACCGTAGGAACGCTCGCATCATAGCGATCGCGGATTTTGACGATCTGACGTTTTTCAAAATCCACGCCGCTGAGGTGCTCAATAAACGTCGTGACAAAATGCTGGCGCGTTTGCTCGCCATCGCTGACGATATCAATGCCTGCCTGCAGCTGATCGTCAAGGCACAGGCGAAGGGCATCCTGCTTGCCCTCAATCAGTTCCCGATCCTGCAATTTCCAGGGTGACCAGAGCGTCTCCGGCTGCGCAAGCCAGGAAGGTTTAGGTAAGCTGCCAGCAGTGGATGTCGGTAAAAGCTTTTTCATAAAAGATGACCTTATATTTTCGGTTTATCAAAGAGCGGAATTGGCAGACCACTGCTCAAGAATAGTCTGGTAGGGTTTAATGAAGTGCTCTTCAGTAAACCTGCCCTGCTCAACAGCCAGCTGGCTGCGCTCTTCTCGATCATAAACAATTCGGGTTAACGAATAATCCTGGTGTGTCAGGTTGGGCTGATACAATGCCCCTGCGGCGGAATTAGCATTGTAAATCTCAGGCCGGTAAATTTTTTGGAAGGTTTCCATCGTGCTGATGGTGCTGATTAGCTCAAGATTGGTGTAATCACTGAGCAAATCACCATGAAAATAAAAGGCCAAAGGCGCAACGCTGTTGGGCGGCATGAAATAGCGCGCCTGCAGCCCCATTTTGGCAAAATAGATATCGGTCAGAGAAGGCTCATCCTGCTGATATTCAAAGCCCAGTACAGGATGCTGATTAGTCGTGCGGCAATAGGTGTTTTTAGTGGAAACGCTCAGGCATATCACAGGCGCTTTATTAAAATTTTCCGTGTAGGCCGCTGAATTAACGAAGCGTTTAAATATATTACCATGCAGCTTGCCAAAATCTTCGGGGATAGTAAATTCGGGCTGGCTTTTATTGTGCTCCGGCAGCCAGACGCTAAAGTCGTAATCGCGTACGTAAGAGGAAAAGTTATTGCCTACGATACCATCGATACGTTCACTGGTGCTTTTATCAATAATGGTAGGTTTTAATATTTCAATCACCGGAAAGGCATTGCCTTTCACTTCAACGTTTAACTCAGCGGAAATAATTTCAAGCTCAACGGAATAGCGATCCGCTTTGGGATTATCCCAGTGCGCCAGCGCATTAAAGCGATTATCAATCATCACTAAAGCGTTACGCAGATTCTCCTGACGTCTCTCACCTCTCGCCAGATTGGCAAAGTTGGTGGTGATGCGCGTACTCCCGGAGGGGTTATAGTTTTCGTCGAAACGAAGGCTTTTAATGGTAAAGGTAAACGCTTTGTTCATGGCCGTCTGGTATCCTGGTTTGTTATAAATCTGATTTATTTGTTGCCTTTCAGGGCATCCCAGATTTCATATTATCTAAAGTTATTAACAATCCATACTTTATGCCTGAGTCGCTGGTTGAGGAAAAGTGATTTGTTTTCAATGAACATGAACCTTCTTCATGATCAAAACTGAGACAGGACTACCGTTGCGCAAAGATCCCTGTCAAAGAGGATGCACAGCTGGCAGCCGGGTGGCGGCCCGCTAAGCATGTACCGCATTTTTTCTGGTTCACCTTCTTCTCGCTGCCGCCCTGGAGAGAAACAGAGCGTTTCCGTGTGCAAGCTACAATATGGGGCATGGTAATAAGCAAAAAACCTTCCTGTCGGCCGGTCTGCGAGCCAGGCATCCAGCCTTCATTAAGGCGATATCCAGACAATGGGGAAGAGCAAACATGCAAAAAGTAACGATTGTTGCAGTGGCCTGCGCGCTGTGAAGCGGAAAGCTTACTGCTACAGATAACGCTGGATAACGTTATTGCGCAGATCCATCACATTGGCAGCACGTCAGTACCGGGTTTAGCTGCTATACCCGTTATAGATATATTGCTGGAAGTGGCCAGCCGGGCAGCTTAAACGCTTTTTATAATTCCACCAGTGTAACAAAAGGCCCTCTTCGACAGCGTGACCCTGTAATTATGTTTAAACTGGGTTATTACATAAAACGCATGCCCAAACAGGAGATCCCCGATGAAAGCAATACAGCTTAAAGCCCCCGGCGGCCTGGATAACATTATCCTGTCAGATATTGACGATCCGGGCAGGCCCGGCAAAGGTGAAATTCGGGTTGCGATTAAAGCCAGCTCGCTAAACTTTCATGATTTAATCGTCGCAACCGGGCAGTTTCCTACTGAAGATGGACGGATCCTGCTGTCAGATGGTGCGGGAATAGTAGAGGAGGTTGGAGAAGGCGTTGAAGCGTTTAAAGCAGGCGAACACGTGGTCTCTACATTTTTCCCCAACTGGCTGGCTGGCAAGCCTGTACCCGCCGTGGGCGGCTTTGCGCACACGCCCGGCGACGGTGTTGATGGCATGGCCAGTGAATACGTTGTACGTTCGGAAAACGCCTTTACCCATGCGCCGAAGGGGTGGAGCCATACAGAGTCAGCCACCATCACCACCTCGGCTTTGACGGCCTGGCGGGCGCTGGTAACAGACGGGCACCTTAAGGCAGGAGAAACGGTGCTGGTTCAGGGAACCGGCGGCGTCTCCGTCGCTGCTTTACAGATAGCTAAAGCAATGGGGGCCAAAGTCATTGCTACCTCATCCTCCGATGAAAAGCTCGCCTTTGTGCGCGAACTGGGCGCTGATGAAATTATCAATTACAGAACAACGCCTGCATGGGGAGATAAAGTTCTTGAGCTGACTCAGGGGTTTGGCGTAGACCATGTGGTCGAAGTAGGCGGACCGGCAACCCTGAATGAATCCCTGAAATCGATCAAGGTAGGCGGTCATATTGCGCAGATTGGTATCCTTTCAGGCGATGAGGCTGCCTTGTCTGTCCTTTCCCTTCTGGCGAAGCAGGTGCAAATTAAAGGCGTGATTGTGGCAAGCCGCCAGGATCAGTGTGATTTTGTTAAAGCCCTTGAGATAATGAACAAGAAGCCGGTAATCGATCGTGTTTTTAAATATGAGGAGCTTGGCGAGGCTTTCTCTTATCAGCAAAGCGGCGCTCACGTGGGTAAAATCTGCGTTGAATGGTGACGTTTCTGGCCGTAAGGAAGCCATTTCCTTACGGCCGTCGCCTGAAACACTGACTGATGCCGTGAATAACCGCGCGTTGGCGCAGGCAGTCAGGCTACTGCGGGCGCTCTAGATGTATAACAGGCTTGCCGCCACGCGCGTGCGGTTAACGGCATAATTTTTTCTTGCGTTACTTTACCCAGGCTTCAGTAGCCCGAAAGATGCGGTGGCTGCCACTCTGGCGCCTTAGCGGACACAGAGGCAGGGCAAGAAGCGCCTGCCAGCTGGGTGAGTTGAAGCAAAAGAGAGTATTGTGGCAGGTTTAAAATATTATCACCCAAGCTCAAGCAGCAGCAGGCCTGCCGTAATCATAAGCAAGCCAGCGCAAGCTTTGCGACCAGGAGGTTGCCTGAAAATAATCCATCCGGACAGTGCGGTTAAAAGAATGCCGCAGCCTCCCCATATGGCATACGCAGTGGCCATCTCCAGGCCTTTCAAAGCCTGCGCTAACGCAGTAAAGGATGCAAGAATAAGCAGTATGCCCACTGCGCCCGGGATCTTTTTGGCCATACCGGCCGAACGCTGAAGAAAGACGTTAGCCGTTACTTCAAGCAGGATGGCTATCGCAAGATAGTAATAGGGGATAAATATCGACATTTATTCATTCTGCGCATTTTCTGCGAAATTAACGACTACAACGCCACCCAGCAACAGGCCAATTCCCGTAAGCTGAAGTACGCTCAGATGCTCTCTGAAGAAGAAGCTGCCAATAGCGGCTATCGCAAGCAGCCCCAGTGATTCCCAGGTTGCGTAAGCTACCGCAAGTGAGATTTTTTTCAGCGCAAGCGCCATAAAAGTAAAAGACAAACCGATGGCGAAATACATAAACAACATGCCCGTAAGATTGCCTTGCGTCGAATATAATTTCATCAATATAACGCTGCTTACTTCAGACACTATTGCCATTAAAAGA
>NZ_JBGFFX010000021.1:0-52640 GCF_041224955.1 Erwinia aeris
TTTTTCCATTTATGGGCCGTACAGCCACCTGATCGAAAAGATGATCATCCATATGCAAAACGGCAACGGTACGCCTTTTCATGATATGTCACTGGACACAGCTTTAAAGGAGCATATTCTTAATGACAAATCAAAAAAATAGCACTCGCCTAAGACTGCATGAAGTTATTAAAAAAAATATTGATTGGCATAAAAAACATTACCCAGCAAAAGAAAAGGATAAATTAAAAGAAATAATCCTCGGCGGGAAACTCCCTAAATTTGACCGTTTCCAGGATGATTTTAATGGCATGGGTATCACTGTTCATGATACCTGGGCAACGCGTATCACCATAAAATCACTGCATATCTATAACGATCACTTTCGCGCAGTGGTGCATTACAAAGTTCAGGATCACTTTGGCCTCGACAGTGACGATATACTGAAGAAAAAATTCAGCCAGTTCCATTTTTTCCGTATCTGGTTCGTGCTCCAGCGATACAATCAGTTTGGCTTCAAGCCCTTTATGACCAACATGGAAGCCATCATAGAAATTAAGGGAGCTCACAAATGAGAGTGAAAAATAGGAGAGCTATAGCTTCGCTCTTTCTGGCTGGCTTGGTGCTGCTTGTCTACTGGTTTTGGTTGTCTCTGCGTCCAGTAGAGATTGTCGCTATTCATCACAGAAGTAGTGGTTTCAGTGATGTGCTGGTCACTAGTTTTCCACCGACTGATAAAGGGAAAATTAAATGGTGGTTAAAAAACCAGAATATGTTAAAAGATAAATATGCCATTCCAAAACCTGATTCAAATGGCTATTTTTATGTCACCTTCTGGTTGTTTGGGAAAGGGTATAAGGAAGAAGGAAAATATGACAGACTCTGTTTTAATGATATAAAAACAAAAATAAACTGCATCGAAAAGGACGCTATCTTTTCTGTAGATAAAAGTAGAAATATGGGTTTAATGTTCACTGTGTATGATGGCGATAATTATCGCTTAGACCTTAATGGCGACATTATAAAAGTTACATCTGATTAGGTCTGCCTCTCTCGCGTAGAGGCAGCAATAAAATCATTCGCCCTGCCCGGCTTGCACCAGCAAAGCGGAAGTAGCAAATACTCAGGAGTCTATCCAGACGGAGAAAAGCGGCAATGCCTTGCCGCCGCCTCACTGATATTGCGCCTTTCCCCGACATGAACGCCCTGTTTTGATATGCGCCGGGTATGATTGCATTCTCTACCATGACGACAGCCTTGAGTGACCTGTTAAATCCAGCGACAGTAAAATCCGGCGGTTTCGCTCATTCGCCCCGCCATTAAAAAGCGCGCGAAAAGGGCTTTGCGCTTATCCATCAGCCAGCTTCGCTAAGGCCCGAATTACACCAGGCCTACTTTCAGCAGCGCGTTCTGGCAGGATCCACTCGCCGGTTACCTACTCCAGCTGGCTGGCAATCAGGCGCAGCTGTTCGGCAAGCTGCTTTAAATTTTGCTGCTTTTGATTGGCCGCACCGGTAGAGCTGCGCACCACCAGCTTCGCCGGCAGGATTGATGACGAGCGTTGCCGATCTAGATCGCTGGCCAACAGAATACGCGCTACCGCTTCTTTTCCCTGTAGGTCAAGATCCAACGAAACCGTGGTCAGAGCCGGATGGAAAAACGCGCTTTCATAAGTGTCATCGTAGCCAATAACGGAAATCTGTCCGGGTACCGCCACGCCGCGCTGATGAAGCGCGCTTAACACGCCGAGCGCCATCTGATCGTTGCCTACCAGCAGCGCGCTGAAGTCAGGCGCTTCACGCAGCAGCTGCAGGATGCCGTTATAGCCGCTCTGCGCGTCCCAGTTACCGTGGCGGATGCTGACCGGCTCCAGGCCATAGCTGGCCAGCGTCTCCAGCCAGCTTTTCAGACGCAGCCTGGCGGAAACCGACTGTTCAGGCCCGGCCAGCAACGCAAAATCACGGTGCCCCTGCTCATAAAGATATTTGATGCTGGCGCGGGTGCCGTCCGCCGGGTTAAACGAAACGTTAAACACCGACGTGTAGGGATCGACATCCAGAAACAGGCACAGGATATCTTCGTTCTCCAGCACGATCCGCTCGGCATCTTCGCTCTCCAGCGGCACGTTGATAATGACCTTATCCACCCGCTGCGACTTCAGCTCATTGATACAATCCTGCAAACTTTGATTGACGTTCTCATCAATCATGGCGATCAGCACCTGATAGTCAGCGGCATTGGCGTAGCGTTTTACCGCCGCGGCCACCTGTGAAGGCGCGTGCAGCGCCAGCGAGGTGGTCACCAGTCCCAGCGTCGTGCTTTGCTTACCGACCAGCTGCTGCGCCAGTCTGTTAGGCACGTAGCGCAGAGTTTCAATGGCGGCCTCCACCTTGCGCCGCGTTGCTTCCGAGACGTTTGCCGACTTATTCAAAACCCGCGAAACCGTCTGATACGACACGCCAGCATGGCGGGCAACGTCCTCTAAGGTGGCATTTTTTGATTTCATAACTCGCATCCCTGTTAACCAGTGGCGGAATAGTATCATAACGTAACTTCAGGTCAGGTTACCGTTATCACACTGCAATAAAACAACAAAAAAGTTATACCTTCACATACAGGATTAAGTGATCTGTTTCACCAATCGTTACAAAATGCGCCCTTTTATTTGCAGTATGTCACATATTATTGCGATTTGAATTGTCACCCTCTGGGGGAAAGGCGTTTACTGCCGCCGTATGTGAACGTATTACAATTAAACTGAGGGTAACATGAATACAAGGCTTCGCACTGCTGCTGTGGCGCTCGCTGCAGTCCTGACCTCCCCTACACTTTATGCGGCGATCGACAACATTGATTTCCATGGCTACCTGCGCGGTGGCGTAGGCGTGTCTCAGGATGGCGGCATGGAAGAGTGGCAGAAAAACAAGATTGGCCGTCTGGGCAACGAAGCGGATACCTATGGCGAGGTTGAACTGGGCAGCGAAGTCTATAAACAGGATGACGTCAGCTTCTACGTCGACACCATGGTCAGCATGTTTTCCGACGGCTCCAACGACAACGAAACCACTTTCGGCGACGATGCGCAGTTTGGCCTGCGTCAGCTTAATCTGCAGATCAAGGGGCTGATGCCTGGCGACAAAAATGCGGTGATCTGGGGCGGTAAACGCTATTACCAGCGCCACGATTTACATATCATCGATACCAAATACTGGAATATTTCCGGTTCCGGCGCCGGTATTGAAAACTATACGCTCGGCCCCGGCGCCATCTCCTTCGCCTGGATCCGTGGCGATGCCAATGACGTGGACTACCGCGTGGATGACGACAACGACGTAAATATTAACTACCTCGATCTTCGTTATGCCGGCTGGAAACCCTGGAGCGGCGCGTGGACCGAGTTTGGTATTGATTACGCCATTCCTAACACCACCAAAAAACAGGAAGAGTATGGCGGCCTGTACGATGCTGAAAACGGCGTGATGGTAACAGGCGAAATCAGTCAGGATCTCTGGGGCGGCTATCAGAAACTGGTGCTGCAATATGCGGATAAAGGGCTGGCGCAAAACATGATCTCCCAGGGCGGCGGCTGGTATGACATGTGGAACGACACCAGCAATGCCAAAGGCTACCGCGTGATCAACACCGGCCTGCTGCCGATCACCGATAAGTTTTCGCTGAATCAGGTCTTCACCTGGGGATCGGCCGATGACGTTACCGCCCTGACCAATAAAAGTACGCTGCTGTCGCTGGTGGGCCGTGGTCAGTACCAGTTTACGCAGTATGTGCGCGGCATCGGTGAAGTGGGCAGTTTCTGGCAGAAAGATGAGAATAAAGTCGGTGGCGACTACAAACAGGCCGGACAGAAATACACCCTGGCTTTAGCGCTGGCCGCCGGTTCGGAGTTTATGTCGCGCCCTGAACTGCGCGTGTTTGCCTCTTACCTGAATGACTCTGAAAACGGCCACAGCTTCCAGGACAACACCAGTAACGATACCTGGAACTTCGGCGTGCAGGTCGAAGCCTGGTGGTAAACGCGCACTATCCTCATTGTCATTATTATTAGCCTCTTATACAGAGGCTTATTTTGGATAACCGTCGCCGGTTATCCTTTTTTTTTATCCCGGCTGAAAGAAGCGCGCCTCCAGCAGCTGACGCAGACGATCGGACTGCGTACCGAAAATCGCATGAACTTCATGCCCAAGAATAACCACGCCAATCGCTCCCGCCTCCTGCAACCCCGCAGAATCTACCACCGCCAGTGATTTCACCGTTACGCGTAGCCGCGTTAAACAGGCGTCTACCTGCCGGATATTGTCGCGCCCGCCAAAGCAGTTCATCAGCCGATCCAGCAAAGCGCTGTCGGCCGGGGCGGCCTCAGTCGGCAATGCCTGTCGACTGAAGTAGTGTTTAAACGATTTCAGACTCACCATGCTGCTCTCCTTCAGAGAAAAAAAAGGCGGGCTGCTGCCCGCCGTCTTACTGACAACGCTTACCGCTCCATCAAGCCAGCGGCGCGCACAAAACGCGGCAGCCCCACGGCACCAGCGTCAGCGGCCCGGCCAGCGGCGTGCCGTCAATTAAATCCTCAAGCCCCGCCGGTAGCTGTAGATGATGCGTTTGGCCGCTAAAATTCTGCAGAAAGATAAAGGCACGTTCGCCATCGGTGCGCCGCTGGGCCGTGACGCCTGGCGGCAGATCGATCGCCAGCGCGCGCGGCAGCGCCAGCTGTTTAATCAGCGCGCCGTAGAAGTCACGATGGAACGCCAGATCGTTACGCGATGCGATATACCAGGCTTTGCCCTGGCCAACGCGGTTAACGGTGACAGCAGGCGTACCGGCGTAGAAGTCGCTCTCATAGCTGGCCAGCGCCGTAGCGCCTTCCAGATGGATATGCTCGCAAAGCTCGCGTGCCTGATAAGGCCCGCTCAGGCCAAGCTCGTTGCCGCGCACGCCGCGCACGCCGTTGAACTCTTCATCCGTCAGGCTATCGATCTCTTCCGCCCAGATACCCAGCAGCGGCCGCAGCGGGCCTGGAAATCCGCCGGGATAGCAGAGATCGCTTTCATTGACGATGCCGCTCCAGTAGCTGGCAACAAAGTGGCCGCCCTGCTCCAGATGCTGCTGCACACGCCCGGCAAAGCCGTCGCGCACCATATAGAGCATGGGCGCTATCACCAGCGCATAGCCGCTGAAATCGCTGTCGCCGTTAATCACATCCACCGCCACGCCCTGCTCCCAGAACGCGCGATAGTGTTCGTTGACGGTGCGCTCATAATGCAGGCCCAGATTGCGCGGCCCCTGGGCATTGTCCATTGCCCAGCGGCTTTCCCAGTCAAAGACGATCGCCACTTTGGCTTCAGTCCGGCTGCCGACTACCGGCGTCATCGCCGCCAGCATCCGGCCCAGCTCGCTGACTTCACGCCCGGTGCGGGTATCGAGATGGCCGACGTGGTCGATCACTGCGCCATGGAATTTTTCAACCGAACCGCGGCTTTTGCGCCACTGAAAGTACTGCACCGAGTCCGCGCCATGCGCCACCGCCTGGAGCGAGGAAAGGATATGCATACCCGGCTTTTTAAGCTTGCTGGTTGGCTGCCAGTTGGTGGCGCTCGGCGTCGACTCCATCAGCACAAAGGGTTTGCCCTGCTTCAGAGTACGCATCAGGTCGTGATACATCGCGGTATAGCAGGCGAGCGCGGTTTCATCCTTGTCGTTGTGCCACATGGGATAGCTGTCCCATGAGATGAAATCAAGCGCCTGCGCCAGCTTCCAGTAGTCGTAATCGTAAAAGTACTCCATAAAGTTGGTGGTTGCCGGTAGCGCCGGGTTCGCCGCCTTCAGCGGTTTGATCTCTTCACGACAGAAGTCGGTGACCTGATCGGTCATAAACCGCCGCCAGTCGAGGTTCAGGCCATGGATCGAGACTTCGCCCTGCGGAGCCGGCGAGACAACCTGCGACCAGTCGCTGTAGGTGTGGCTCCAGAAATCGCTCCACCAGGCGTGATTAAGATTTTCCAGCGTTTCGTAACGGTGCTGCAGCCAGCCGCGAAAAGCTTCCTGGCAGCGATCGCAATGGCATTCGCCGCCGTACTCATTGGAAATGTGCCAGCCTATCACCGCCGGATGGTGCGCATAACGCGCGGCCAGCTGTTCATTCATCGCCCGCACTTTCTGGCGGTAAACCGGCGAGGTCATACAGTGGTTATGTCGGCCGCCATGCAGCGCGGGTACGCGATCGCGTCCAACACGCAGCACCTGCGGGTATTTCTGCGACATCCAGGCCGGACGCGCGCCGCTGGGCGTGGCGAGGAACACCGAGATGTCCTGCTGGTGCAGCTTGTCCAGCACGTTGTCCAGCCAGGCGAAATCGTAGCGTCCCTCCTCCGGCTCCAGCTTCGCCCAGCTGAAAATGCCGACGGACATCACGTTACAGCGTGCCTGCTTCATCATCGCTACATCATCATCAATGATACCCGGCTGGTGAGCCCACTGTTCCGGGTTGTAGTCAGCGCCGTGCAGCAGCGCGTTGACCCTGGCGCTGAGCGGGGGAAATTTATTCATACCTGTTCCTTTGAGGTGTCAGAAATATCAGCGATAGCGCCAATGGATTAATGAAAAACCTGTAGCGAAGGCAGCGCCTTGCCGTGACAGTCAAACAACGCCTGATTTTCGCGGGCGTTACCCTGTTTCCACTCGTCGTGGATATACTTCATCCCGGCTGGCGTCGCCCAGGTATTGCCCGGCGCCGGGATCCAGGCCGGCTCCCAGTACACCACGCCTTTGCCGCGATGGTTCGGCACCGCCAGCACCGCTTTGATTAGATCGTGCAGCCAGGCCGCCTGACCGGCCACCGTGCCGGGATAGCCGCCCGCCTGTTCCTCTTTAGCCTGGAAGCTGTTTTCGGCGCTATCGCAGTTTTCCAGCGTGTAGCCATAGGCGGCCTCCACCACCATTACGTCTTTGTTATAGCGCTGGCTGATGTCGTCCATATTGGCTTTCAGCGCGCTAATCGGGCCGTTCCAGTAGGTGTACATCGACAGGCCGATAATATCGAACGGCACCTGGCGCTTGACGATTTCATCAAACCACCAGCGGAACATGTCGTTTTTGGTGCCTTCGGCCAGATGCAGCATGATCTTCACCTGCTGCGGATCGCTGAGGTTTTCGCGCAGGCCGCTGATGCCCGCTTTCAGCAGGGCCGCCAGCCGATCGAACTCGCCGCCGTTCTGCCCCCAGCTTTTGCCCTCCGGCCAGAGCATGCCGCCGTTCAGCTCGTTGCCGATCTGCACGATATCCGGCATTACGCCTTCCGCCTTAAAGCGGGCGATGGCGTCGCGCGTATAGTCATGCACCGCAGTTTCCAGCTGCGGGAAAGGCAACGACTGCCAGGCTTTTGGCTTGAACTGCTTGCCGGGATCGGTCCAGAAGTCGCTGTAATGGATGTCGAGCAGCAGCTTCAGGCCCGCGGCTTTTACGCGTTTTGCCAGCGCCAATGTGGTCGGCAGATCGTTACCGCCGCCGCCGTAGGTATGGCCGCTGCCGTCGCGGGGATCGACCCACAGCCGTAGACGAACGGTATTGATGCCGTTGGCTTTCAGGATGGCGATGGCATCCTGCTGCTGATTGGCCGCGTTATAGAATTTCGCGCCCTGTCGCTCCAGTTCCGCCAGTGAAGAGATATCCGCACCCTTCACAAAATCCGCTGGCCACGGCCCGGCGGAGGCGACAGGTGCCGGATCGGCGGCGAGCAGCGGTGTCGCCCAGGCCAGCGCCAGGGCGAGAAGTAAGGTTTTTGGTGTCATGATTTATCCTTTGGTGCCGCCTGAGGTCAGGCCAGAGACGAAGTATTTCTGCAGTGCCAGATAAAAGACGGCGACCGGCAGCGCAATCAGCACCGCGCCAGCCGCATAGGTGGTGTAGCTGGCGCCCATCTTTTGCGACACCAGGTTATAAAGGCCAATCGGCAGCGTAAATTGCTCGGGGGTACGCAGGATGGTGCTGGACAGAATAAAATCGCCCAGCGGCCCGGTGAAGGAGAACAGCGCCACCACCGCCAGGATCGGCTTCGACAGCGGCATAATAATCTCCACAAAGATACGGAAGTTGCCCGCGCCGTCCATGCGTGCCGATTCATCCAGATCTTTAGGGATAGAATCGAGATAGCCCTTCATCAGATAAGTGTTCATCGGGATCATGCCGCCCACGTATATCAGCACCAGCGCAATATGGCTGTTAATCAGCCCCAGCAGCTGCGACAGCACGAAAATAGCGATTAGCGCGGAAAATTGCGGGATCATCTGCAGCAGCAGAAACAGCATCAGCCCGTTTTGCCGTCCTTTGAAGCGAAAGCGCGAAAAGGCATAGGCCGTACAGCTGACGCTGAGCAGGGTCAACACCATGGTCAGGAAGCTGATTTTCATCGAGTTCCAGTACCAGGTCAGGTAAGGCACGGTGCCGTTGAACAGGTTGCGATAGTGCTGCAACGAGGCGTTTTCCGGGATAATCGAGCTGCTGAGCAGGCTATTGCCGGCGTTCAGCGACGCGCCTACCGTCCAGATCAGCGGATAAATAATAATGGTCGAGACCGCTAACACCACCAGCCAGGTCAACGACAGGCGCACCCATTTTTCGCGTTTAATACTCACGGACTTCGCCATAATTGCTTCCTTACGCCATCTCATCTTGTTTAAACGATCGGGTTGCGCGGAACTGCCACAGCGCAAGACCCACCACGAAAATCGACAGCAAAATAGTGATGGTGGCGGCGATAGCGTACTGCGACGACGACATGGTGAGCTTGTAGATCCATGACACCAGGATATCGGTCCCGCCGGCGTTCGATCCCGCTACCGCCGGCCCGCCGTTATTAAACAGGTAGATAATGTTGAAATTATTAAAATTGAAGGTGTACTGGGTGATGATGATCGGCGCAATAGCGTAGAGCACCAGCGGCAGCGTGATGGTTTTCAGCCGCGTCCACGCGCTGGCGCCGTCCATGATCGCCGCCTCGTAGAGATCGTCGGGGATCGCCTGCAATACGCCGGTGGTCATGGCGAAGACAAACGGAAAGCCGAGCCAGGTCTGCATCAGGATCAGCGCGGTTTTACTCCAGAAGGGATCGGTCATCCACGCCTTCGGCGCAATCCCAAAGAAATGGAGAATGGCATTGTTGATCACGCCAAAGCTGTCGTTGAACATACCGGCAAACACCAAAATAGTGACAAAGCCCGGCACCGCCCACGGCAGGATAAAAATAGTGCGGATAAGCGGTTTAAAGCGCAGGTCTTTCTGGTTGACCAGGATCGCCAGCATGACGCCGACGCTACACTGTAGCGTGGTGGCCAGCAGCGTCCACACCACCGTCCACTGCAGCACGTCCAGGAAAGTGGAGCGCCAGATCGACAGGGTGAAAATATTAACGAAGTTTTTGAAGCCGACCCAGTCCACCAGCTTCGCCGGCGGCGTGTGATAGAGGTTATAGTTGGTGAAGGCGATGGCGAAACCAAACAGGATCGGAAACACCACCACAAACACCAGCAGGATAAAGCCGGGCGAAATCATCAGGTAGGGAAAGCCGTCACGCAGCAGCAGCTGATACTGCTGGCGCACGCTGTTCAGCGGCTGATGGTTATCGCGCTTTGCGCCGTTAAGCCAGGCATCGCGCACCGACAGCGCCCAAATCGCCACCCCAAAGGCAACGATAAGCACGCTGATAATGCCCTCCGCCAGCAGAAAGATCGAGTTATCGCGCGGCACCTCTTCGCCCAGCGTATAAAGCCCCCACAGCCCCTCGCGGAGAAAATCGTGGAAGACGCCGGTAAAGCTGCACAGCAAAACCAGAAAGCAGAGCCCTTTGGCCCACTGGCGGTGGTAAAACTGGCCGCAGCCAGGCAGCAGCGCCAGCAGCGCGCCGGTCGTCGCATGGCGGCGCGGACGCTTAGGCATCGCCAGCTTTTCATCGGAAGAAATAGTCACACCCGGATCCTTATCCTGTGCGGGTTGCCCCGCGAACCTGCATTACTGGTTACTGGCCTGCATCGCTTCGATCTGCATTGAAATTTGCTTCACGGCGTTATCCAGCGCGGCCTTCGGTTCCTGCTTGCCGGAAACGCTCAGCTCCAGCGCGGCATTGGCCGGGCCCCAGACTTCCTGCATCTCCGGCACGCCCGGCATCGCGGAGGCGCGGGTCGCCTGCACCGCTACCGCATTCGCTTTCTCATCGTTTTTGATGATCGGATCGTTCATCAGCGCGGTCACCGGCGGGATCTCCTGCGTCTTCTGATAGCGTTCTTTCGCATACTGCGGCTGGTTGATAAAAGTGATGAACTTCTGCGCCAGCGCCCGATCTTTACTCCAGGTCGACACCACATAGCCTTTTACGCCCAGGAACGAGCTCATCGGCTTGCCGTTGGGCAGCAGCGGCAGCGGCGTTACGCCATAGTTGATGCCCGCCGCCTGATAGGGCTGGAAGGCCCACGGCCCGTTGATAACCGCCGCGGCTTTTTTCTCGGTAAACAGTGAGTCGATAGCATTCAGGCCGTTGTCGCCCATAATGCCGCTCGGCAACAGTCCTTCGCTGAAGAAGCGCTTGAGGTAAGTAACTGCTTCAACGCTGCCGGGCGTGTTTAACCCGATATCCTGGGTCGCGAGCGCGCCCTTGCCGTCTTTGCCAAAGATGTAAGCGCCCATTGGCGACATAACGCCCCAGCTGTAGTAAAGCTGGTCGAACTTCGCCAGCAGGCCGTATTGCTGCGCCGCGCGCTGCTTCTGAGAGAAAGCGCGATATTCATCCAGCGATTTCAGCGGTGACGGCAGCAGATCCTTGTTGTAAATCAGCACCAGCGTTTCCACCGCCTTCGGGATGCCGTAAACCACCTTATCGTGCACAAATGCCGCCATGGCCGATGGCGTGTAGGCCGCCTGCTCTGCCGCCGCGACGTTCAGCGGTGCCAGCAGCCCCTGCACTACCGCGCTGCCAAGCTGATCGTTAGGGATCACCAGCACGTCCGGGCCGATGCCGGCCGGGCCATCAAGCCGTAATTTTTCGATCTGCTGGGCGAACGGCATTTCCTGCACCTTCACCTCAACGTTAAATTGCTTTTGAAAATCGACGATCGCCGTTTTGATGCCGTCCGATTTTTTAATATCTTCCCAGACGGTGAGCTGTGGTGCGGCCCAGGCCGCCTGATTCAGCATCAGGGCTGACAGAAGAAGCGTAACGCCAGTTTTGATTCTCATTAAAGACCCCATGTGAAGGTATGACATTTCAAACTAAAAGATGCTGAAATCATGTGCGCAGTTCGCGGTTTTACTCGACTTTCACAATCTATAAAGCAGGAACGACGTATCGCATTGTGGGCTTAAGCTACGCGTAACTTCCGTCGTGCTCCAGCCCCTTCGCATCAATGTGTGATCGGTATTACAGAAATCAACAACAGCGATAGGGCGTGCATCAGGGCGGCGTTATAGTCAAAGCAGGCACCATCAGGGCTGACGTGAAGTGCTCGTAATTGTTATACGTACTACATACTTCCACAGCCAAACCTTTTCGCCATGAGGATCCGCATGTCCAGCATCAGACTGAGAAACGTCACCAAACGCTTTGGAAAAACAGAAACGCTGAAAAATATCGAGCTTGATATTGAGGCGGGCGAGTTTGCCGTTTTTGTCGGCCCTTCCGGCTGCGGTAAATCCACCCTGCTGCGGCTGATTGCCGGACTGGAGGAGATCAGCGACGGCGAGATTTTAATTGGCGATGAGGTGATGAATGACGTTGCGCCCGCTCATCGCGGCGTGGCGATGGTCTTTCAGTCCTATGCGCTCTATCCGCATATGACGGTGGCGGAGAATATCGGCTACGGCCTGAAGGTTAACGGCGTGCCGAAAGCGCAGGTTCAGCATCAGGTTGAGATGGTGTCGAAAACGCTGCAGCTTGCCCACCTTCTCGACCGTAAACCGAAGCAGCTCTCCGGCGGGCAGCGCCAGCGCGTCGCTATCGGTCGCGCTATCGTGCGCAACCCACGCGTGTTTATGTTCGATGAGCCGCTCTCGAACCTGGACGCGGAACTGCGCGTCGATATGCGGCTGCACATTGCCAAACTGCATCAGGAACTGAAAACCACCATGGTCTATGTCACCCACGACCAGATCGAGGCGATGACGCTGGCGGATAAGATCGTGGTAATGAACTACGGCAAGGTGGAACAGGTCGGATCGCCGATGGCGCTCTACTATAATCCGGTAAACCGCTTTGTGGCGGGCTTTATCGGCTCGCCGAAAATGAATTTTCTGCCGGCGCGCGTGCAGCAGTGCGGCACCGGCGGACTGATCGCCAGTATCAATGAGGGCGAGCATACGCTACAGCTGCCGCCGCCGGTGCGCCAGCTGCAGCCGGGCGACGCCATTACGCTGGGCATTCGTCCAGAGCAGCTGCAGATTGGCGGCGACGCGCCGCTGCATCTCAATTTCCATTGCGAAG
Source organism: Erwinia aeris (assembly GCF_041224955.1). Lineage (NCBI taxonomy): Bacteria > Pseudomonadati > Pseudomonadota > Gammaproteobacteria > Enterobacterales > Erwiniaceae > Erwinia > Erwinia aeris. Next base: position 12,458 of record NZ_JBGFFX010000021.1, read on the forward strand.
TGGTTGAACGGCTTGGCAACAATACTTATCTGTTTGGCCAGGGCCACGGCCACGACGGCTTCAAGATGCTGCTGCCGGGCGACGTGCATTTCCGCCCTTATCAACATCTACAGCCTGGGTTTTACCCCCATCACTGCATGGTGTTTGATGCCGAGGGAACCCGCATCAGCGCCGATATCGCCATGCCGCAGGTACGTGCCGCCTGATCGATATGATACCGCCCTCTTTCCGTTCGGCCCTGCCGGACGGATACTTTTTTGTTCGTCAGTATCCGGCGCCGCTTTCTCGCTGCTGCAATCCTTCTGTTTATCCCTGCGTAAGCGCTTTTTAACCGCCATTCCACCGGTAAAGCAGCAAAATCGCCCGCTTCAGCTATGCTCAAATACAGGTTATTCCTAAGGCGGGGCGTCATTTGCCGTGCCATGCTTAACTACACAACGGATCAATGTTTGGTGAGGAAATCATGAAAAAAACGATTATTGCACTTTCTGCCCTGCTGCTGGCTTCTCCTGTTTTTGCCGCCACACACGCAACGGACGACACCGTAGCCGCCGCTAACGAAGGCGCCAACACGGCAAAAGAGAAACTGCACCAGACCCAGAATGAAGGCAAAGAGCTGAAGCTGAAGTCTGAACACGCGGCGGAAGGCAAAAGCCACGACACCACCAGCAAAATCAGCGAAGGCACGCAGAAAACCTGGCATAAGACCAAAGAAGGTACCGAAAAAGGTTGGGATGCAACCAAAGAAGGCACTGAAAAAGGCTGGAATAAGACCAAAGAAGGCGCCAGCGATCTGAAAAAGAAAGTCACTGAGTAATCGCTTATCGTGATCGAGTTGAAGGCCGCTTATGCGGCCTTTTCTTTTATGGCTCTACAGGGTTTCACAGACCGATGGGGAGCGAACGCTAGCGGCTGATGCTGGCATTCAGCGCCTCAATTGACGTTTGCAGCCCGGCCTCAACGCTCATCGTCAAATCTTCCATTTCCAGCGCGACATAGTCGTTGTAGCCGGTCATCCGCAACACGGAGAAAAACTCCTTCCACCACAGTAAATCTTTCCCGCAGCCCACCGCTACATAGTTCCAGGTTCTGGATTTCGTTTCCGTTACCGGCTGCGTTTCCATCAGTCCATCAATATCCGCCAGACCGCGCTCAATGCGCGCATCTTTGCCGTGCACGTGGAACACCGCGCCTTCCAGCTTTCTGGCGGCGGCGATCGGATCGGCACCCATGGCGATCAGATGCGAAGGATCAAGGTTGATCCCTATCATCTCATCTACCGCACTACGTAGCTTAAGCAGCGTCGACGCGTTGTAAACCAGCTGGCTCGGAAAGGCTTCTATAGCAATTTTCTCTATACCGTGTTGACGCGCATGCTGCACAAATTTTTTCCACCAGGGAATAGCCACCTCTTCCCACTGGTAAGCCAGCACGCCAGGCATATAGTCGGGCCAGGATACGGTCGAAGCGATCCAGTTTGGGATTTTATCTTCCGGGCCGCCGCCCGGCAGGCCGCTCATCATCACTATCTTTTTCACGCCCAGCCTGGCCGCCAGCTCAATGGTTTTGTAGCTGCTGTTGCTGTGCCTTTCCCCCAGCTCGCCAGGCGCCAGCGGATTGCCTGAACAGTTCAGCGCCACGATCTCCATATCGCGCCGTTCCAGTTCATGACGGAAAGCGGCCAGCTTTTCCGCAGAGGCCAGCAGCTCATCGGTTGGCACATGCGGACAGGGCGACCAGCCGCCTGCCGTCATCTCCACGCCGTAAATCCCGTAGCTTTTTACCCGATCCAGCATTTCGCCAAATGACAAATTTGCCAGGACGTCCGTACAAAGTGCAAGTTTCATGGGTGATCCTTAATTCATCAGGTCTGGATTGCGCTGTCGGCCTGTTTAAAATTCCGGCTTTACAAACAGCGTAATAAAATCGGTTTTGCTGGTTGCCTGCGCCAGCAGCGTGCTTTTCCATTCGTTGCTAAACAGGTCAGCGATATCGGCGATAACCTGGATATGCTCGTTTTGCTTCGCCGCTACCGCTACCACGATAAAGGCGATCTTGCCCTTCCCCCAGTTCACGCCCTGTGGAAACTGAAAAACCTGAAAGCCGGTTTTAATCACCAGATCGATGCGCTCTTTAGCGCAGTGTGGCAGAGCAATCCCCGCGCCCAGATAAGTCGATACGCTGCTTTCCCGCGCCAGCATGGCATCAAAAAAGCCATGCTTTACGTAGCCGCCCTGCTCCAGCGCTGCGGCTGCCTGACGGAGCGCCTCTGTTTTTGACGAGGCCTGGCAGTCGAGAAAAAGGTCGTCCTGCGAAAGTGCCAGCATAGTCGGTTCCTGTTAATGATTAGCGGTAGAGCGCCGGACGCGGCGGCACGGTGACTTCGTGTTTTAAGCCATCCTGCAATGAAGCGAGTCCCGCATCGCACACCAGCGCAACGACGTAACCGTCCCAGCAAGACGGCCCGCTCATCTCTCTGCCGCTGCTGATATTGTCGATAAAGTTCTGCACCTCCCGATCGTAGGCAGTGGCAAAACGTTCCATACAGGTTTTGGCGATAGGGTATCCGGCGCCGCTGACGGATCGCTTCACGGTTAGCGCCTGTTCTGTCAGGCTGGCGATAGCATTTTCCCCGATAACTTCACACTGGATGTCGTAACCGTAGTTGCAGTTAACAAACAGTTCGTCATCGATGCGCACGCCCGATTCCGTTTCAAAAATCACCATCAGCGGATCCTGCAAATGCGGCAGCGCGCGGCTGGTTTTTTTACGCGGTATATCGACGCGTACCGAAACAATGTTTTCGTTAAGCAGGTAGCGGATGATGTCGATTTCATGGGTTGCTGAATCGTTAATCGCCATTTCCAGCGTATAGCTCTCCGGTACGGAAGGATTGCGGTGCGCACAGTGCATCAGCAGGATATCGCCCAGCTCGCCGGCATCGATGCTCTTTTTCAGTTCGATATAGCCGGGATCGAAGCGACGCATAAAGCCCAGCTGTAGCAATCGTTTACCGTATGCCGTTTCCGCATCGATAATGGCTTTCGATTCTTCAGCGGTCGGCGTCAGCGGCTTTTCGCAAAATATTGGCTTGCCGACTTTGATGGCGGCCAGGATCTGTTCCTTGTGCACAGGGCCGACAGAACAAATAAAAATGGCGTCCACGCTTTCTGAATGAATCATCTCAATAGCGTCATAATAAGCGGTGGCCTGGTACTGCTTCGCCAGCGTATCCGCTACGCCGCTATTGATATCGCACACCGCCGTGACTCTGGCGTTATTAATTACTGTACTGAAGCGTTGCAGATGATCGCGGCCAATCATGCCCAGGCCAATGAGTCCGATATTTACTGGCATTGCGTTTACCTCACTTTTAAAAGCGGAATTTATTTTCAATCTGTTCTAAAGTCAGCCCGCGCGTTTCGGGCAGAAATTTAACCAGCAGGATCAGCATCACGACATTGGTCGCCGCGAAGAAGCCAAAGGTCATGCCGCCGCCATAGTGATGCAGCAGCAGCGGGAAGATGGACTGGATAATAAAGTCGAAGATCCACAGGCCGAACACGGCGATACCCATGCCAAGGCCGCGCATCCGCAGCGGATAGATTTCCGCCAGCATCAGCCAGAAAACCGGCGCTATCCAGCCCTGCATAAAGACCAGAAACAGCAGCATCAGACCCAGGATGATGTAGCTTGCGCTCGCAAAATCGGCATGCAGACTCTCCACGCCGTTTTGGATTTCGGTATGGAAGAAAAGCTTAAAGGAGAGTCCGATCAGCACCAGGCTCAGGGTGACGCCAGCCTGCCCGGTGAAAAAGATTTTTCTGCGCGAGTGTTTGCCAATCAGCACCATGCCCAGCAGCGTTGCGAGGATGGAGACCACGCCGTTGGCCACCGCGCCGGTGACCGCGGCCGCATCGCCCAGACCAGTAGCTTTCAGCACTGTCGGCGCGTAATACATGATGGTATTGACGCCCGTCACGCGTGTGGCCAGCACGATCATCAGGCCAATCAGAATCAGCTGGATAACCCAGGGTTTTTTCAGCTCGGCAAAGATATTCAGCCGTGCCGTATCAATCTGGAGAATGCGCTGTATCTCTTTGACCTCACGATCGACCTCTTGCGGCAGACGGATGGTTTTCAGCACCTTTATGGCTTTATCGGTTTCGCCGTGGCGCAGAAGAAAGCGCGGTGATTCCGGCATCATCAGCATCCCGATCCACAGCAGTGCGCCGGGAATAGCCGGGATCGCCAGCATGATGCGCCAGTTATGCGACATATCGGGATAAAAATTAACGATACCGGCGTTCATCGAGTAGGCGAGGAACTGGCCGGTAACGATCATCAGCTCATTGACCGTAACCAGTCGCTCGCGCCGGGCTGGCCGCGCCAGTTCAGTGATGTAAACAGGCACGGTTACCGAAGCGCAGCCGACGGCCAGGCCAAGGACAAAGCGGGCGACGATCATGGAAGGGACATTCCAGGCGAAAGCCGTGCCCAGCGCGCCAATAATAAATATCGCCGCGACCCACAGCAGGTTTTTCCGCCGCCCCTGCTTATCGGATAAATAACCGCCGAACAGCGATCCCAACGCCGCGCCGAACAGCAAAAAGGAAGTAATAAAACCTTCCTGCACCGGCGTTAAATTAAAATCATATTTCATAAAAATTAATGCGCCGGAAATTACGCCGGTATCATAGCCGAAACATAATCCGCCGATAGTAGAGACCAGCGTAATAAAGCGCATTCGGTCGGGATTTTGCAGGTGGCTTTTATTATACATAGGGTTTTCCGTCTGGTTTTAAGGAACGCCTTGCATCATTTTTTATAAACCGTTAATGGCTGTTGCCGCCGTTTAAAAACAATCCCAGGCTACAGCGGACAGAGAAAAGGGTATACCGAAGTGAAAGAAAAAGGCCATATAGAAAGATAACGAAAAATTCATACCGTGGTGGAGATCAATATTCCGCTTAAATTTTCCCATAGCGGGTGACAGCAATCACAAACTGATTTTAACGCGTTGACTTAGCAAGAATGAAGAGATTATTTCTACGCTTCCTTTTATTAAAAATAACAAGGAAGATAATATCTTACGGCATTAATTACGCTGGTAACCGGGGCGGCAATCAGGCTTTCATTCTGCCGTTTTGATGATTTTCGTCCTGTCGGTCAACATTAAAAAGCCATAGCGAAAAAGGGGATTTACCTTTTTGCCGACGGGATGGCGGTTGAACCTTTTATTTCAAAATGTGCTCAAAAAAGACTCGGCCGGTGCAACGGCAGCCGTTTTTGCTGGTTGATTGCGGCGGCATAAAGCAAAAACAGAGATTTTCTGGCCGACTATTTTTCTATATCCATTATCAATCAGCAGTTTATAGAAAAATAAAAACTAATTTTGATGATTACAGCCAGCGACTATTGATGTAAGAATAGTGATGAACGCCACGGGAGAAATTATGCTGACATTTTGCCTGAACGACTGCTCCGCCACGGGCGGCTTTGCAAACGGCATGCGGCCGCGTTTGCTGTTTATGTGCCGGGCCGACGGCATTGGCGCCGCCACGCCGCGCGTGATGCACCGTCATCAAGAGCGGTTTGAGCTGATGTTTATTATGCAGGGCAGCGGCACTTATCATATCGACGGGCGTCAGTATCAGGCGAAACAGGGCGATCTGCTGCTGTTTAATGCAGGCGTGCTGCATGACGAATGCCCGCACGCTACGGACGACCTGATGTTATTCAGCTGCGGCGTAGAACAGCTCAGTATTCACGGGCTGCCGCTAAATCATTTAACGCCGCGCGGTCAGACGGCGATGATGCCGAGCGGCGTTTATTACGACGAAATCCGCCAGCTCTTTTTACAGATGTGGCAACATATCAACAGTAAAAAGCCCTACGCCAGCGAAACGGGCCACAGCTTATTGCAGGCGCTGCTGTTAATTTGTCGGACAATCTGGGCGGAGAAAAACGAAGTTAGCGATCCTGACGCACTGTCGCCAGGCCAGCGTATTAAAGATTTTATTGACGAACATTATAAAGACAATCTTGATTTCCGTTTAATTACGGCCGAACTGCAAATGAATCGTTTTTATCTGGCGCATCTGTTTAAAGCTTTTTCAGGTTATTCGCCTAAACAGTATCAGACCCGACGCAGGATCGGCGAAGCGCAGTCTTTATTACTCAGCACCGAACTGGGCGTAACGGAAGTGGCGAATGCGGTAGGCTATGACAACGTCAATAACTTTCATCGTATTTTTCATAATCTGGTAGGCATCCCGCCCGCTCGCTATAAAAAGTTCTGGTTAACTGGCGAGCTGAAAAATGTGCCGACGCCGGGCCAGCAGTCAGCAAGCGCATAGCGCGCCGGACGCGATTTCTTAAGGGCCTTAAGGTTTTCCTAACCTTTCACTGGCAGGCTGAGCCTCTCTTTTCTTGCTCCGGATTGCTGGTATGTCACTGATGCAGCTAAAAAGAGTGTCGCTGAGTCGACACCTTTTCCTGATCCTCTTTTCCGCCTACATTGCTTTGTTTCTGAATCTTGCCTTCTACCATCAGGTGCTGGCGGCCATGCCGCTTACCACGTTGCGCTGTACGCTGGTTTTCCTTTCTATGCCGCTGGTAGCGTTCAGCGTCATTAATATCGTGCTGACGCTGGCTTCGTTTCTGTGGCTGGACAGGCTGCTTATCGCCCTGTTTATCCTGGTTTCCGCTGCGGCACAGTATTTTATCTGGAACTACAATATCGTTCTCGACCGCTCGATGATCGTCAATATGCTGGATACCACCGCGTCGGAATCCTTTGCCCTGATGACGCCGCAGTTTGTTATCAGCCTGCTGCTTTCCGGCGTGCTGGCCGTCGTGCTGGCGTTCTGGATACGCTTCAAAACGCCGTCGGGCCTGTTGAGCAGCGTGGTACCGCGCGCTATCAGCCTGGCCGCCTCTGCCATGTTGATCCTACTGATAGCCCTGCTCTTCTATAAAGATTACGCCTCGCTGTTTCGCAATCATAAAGAGCTGGTGAAGTCGCTTAGCCCTTCCAACAGTATTGCCGCAACGCTTTCCTGGTATAAGCACAACCAGCTAACGCACCTGCCGCTGGTCAGGCTGGGAGAAGATGCGCATCAAAGCCCGCAAATGCTTAACAGCACGAAAAAAAGCCTGACCATTATTGTGCTGGGCGAAACCTCGCGCGCGGCGGATTTTTCGCTTTCCGGCTATCCGCACCAGACCAATCCCCTGCTGGCGAAAGATAACGTTATCTATTTCCCGCAGACCATATCCTGCGGCACCTCTACGGCAGTGTCGGTGCCCTGCATGTTTTCCGGGATGCCGCGCGCGCACTATGATGATGTGCTTGCCAGCCATCGGGAAGGCCTGCTGGATATCGTGCAGCGCGCGGGCCTGAGCGTGCTGTGGAATGAGAACGACGGCGGCTGTAAAGGCGCCTGTGACAGGGTGCCGCATCAGGATATGACGCGCCTGGATCTGCCTGGCGAGTGCATCGACGGCGAATGCTACGATGACGTGCTGTTTCACGGCCTGGATGACTATATCAACCAGCTGAAGGGCAACGGCATTATCGTGCTGCATACTATCGGCAGCCACGGCCCAACCTATTATCATCGCTATCCGGCGCAGTTCCGCCGTTTTGTGCCGACCTGCGACACCAACCAGATCCAGGACTGTTCCAGGGAGCAACTGGTCAACACCTACGACAATACCCTGCTCTATGTGGATTACATCGTCGATAAAGCCATTAACGTATTAAAATCACATCAGGATCGTTTTACCACCAGCCTGGTCTATCTTTCCGATCACGGGGAATCGTTGGGCGAAAACGGGGTCTATCTGCATGGTATGCCCTACGCGATAGCGCCGGAAGAGCAGAAGTATGTGCCGATGCTGATTTGGCTGTCGCCCGACTATCAGCAGCGCCACGCGGTGGCTATGGACTGTATGAACAAACTGACGAAGAATACGTGGTCGCAGGATAATCTGTTCTCTACGGTGCTGGGGCTGACCGGCACGGTGACGCGTGAGTATGTGCCTGGCGACGATATCCTGACGGCCTGTCGGAGCACAAATCGGTGAAAATTCTGGTAGTGGAAGACGATGCCCTGCTGCTACAGGGTTTGCTTATGGCGCTGGAAGGCGAAGGCTACGTTTGCGACGGCGTAAGCACCAGCCACGACGCACAGGCCGCGCTTGCCAGCGGCCTCTATAGCCTGCTGATCCTCGATTTGGGATTGCCGGACGAGGACGGCCTGCGCCTTTTGCTGCGCCTGCGCCGCCAGAAGAAAAAGTATCCTGTGCTGATCCTCACCGCGCGGGATACGGTCGGCGACCGCATCACCGGGCTGGACGCGGGCGCGGACGATTATCTGATCAAACCTTTTGCGCTGGAAGAGCTGCTGGCGCGCATCCGGGCGCTGATCCGCCGCGATGTTAACCAGGGTGACAGCAGGCTGACTTTCGGCCAGCTGGCGCTGGATATGACGCATCGCCAGATCCATCTTGCCGACAGGCTGCTGGAGCTGACGCCGAAAGAGTACGCTATTCTGTCGCGGCTGATGCTTAAGGCCGGGCAGCCGGTGCATCGCGAAATCCTCTACAACGATATCTACAACTGGGAAACCGAGCCGTCCACCAACACGCTGGAGGTGCATATCCACAACCTGCGCGAAAAAATCGGCCGGTCGGCGATCCGCACCGTGCGCGGCTTTGGCTATGCCCTGATCAAGGCCGATACGGATGAGTAAATTTTTCTTTCAACGTCAAGGCAACACAATGCGCTTTCGCCTGCTGATGGCGGTTGGCCTGATTTTGCTGTTCTGCCAGGTGATTAGCGTGGCGTGGCTGTGGCACGAAAGCAAAGAGCAGATCCAGCTGCTGGTGGACGCGGCGCTGCATAATCATGACCAGCACAAGCACGTGGAAAAAGAGATCCATGAGGCCGTCGCCAGCCTGGCCGTGCCGAGCCTGATTATGATTACGCTCGCCCTGCTGCTCTGTTTCCAGGTGGTGAAATGGATCACGCGGCCGCTGTCTGAACTGCAAAAGCAGCTGGAAAACCGCAGCGAGGACGATCTCGATCCCATCAGCTGTGCCCGTTCGGTGCGGGAAGTGGATGCCGTTACCCAGGCTGTTAATCAGCTGATTACGCGTCTGACCACCAGTCTGGAGCGCGAACGCCTGTTTACCGCCGATGTCGCCCACGAGCTGCGCACGCCGCTGGCCGGACTACGGCTGCATCTGGAGCTGATAGAGAAAAAGCACGCCGTTAACGTGCGCCCTTTGCTCGAGCGTCTGGATCAGATGACCAACAGCGTCTCTCAGCTGCTCCAACTGGCGCGCGTCGGGCAATCCTTTACCGCCGGCAACTATCAGCAGGTTTCGCTGATGCGGGATGTGATCGCGCCGATGAGCCTGGAAATGCAGGCGATGCTGCAACAGCGTGGACAAACGCTGGAAGTGGCGGCAACGCAGGATGTCACGGTGCGCGGCGACGCCACGCTGCTGAGCGTCCTGCTGAGGAACCTGCTTGAGAATGCCCATCGCTACAGCCCAAAAGGCACCGTCGTGACCGTTCGCATTGAAAACGTTTCCGGCGCGGTGCTGGCGGTGGAGGATTGCGGGCCGGGCATTGACGAAAGCAAAAGCGGCGAGCTGAGCCGCGCTTTTGTACGGATGGACAGCCGTTACGGCGGCATTGGGCTGGGCCTGAGCATCGTCAGCCGCATTGCCCAGCTGCATAAGGCGCAGTTTTTCCTCGAAAATCGGCCGCAAACCGGCGGTTGTCGCGCCTCGGTAAAATTTTCCTGACGGCGGCTCAGGCGGCGAACCAAACCCGCAGAAAAGCCAGGATCACAAGGCCGCTGAAAATCACGGCGGTATATTCACTTAGCGGACGGCTGTGCGGCTGTTTCATAGTGTTCTCCTCAGGTTGGTGAGAAGAGTTTCCCGCAGGAATATTAAGGCAACATTAAGGGCGCGCTAAACGGCGGAAAAATGTTGCTTTCGAGCTGGCGGAACCCGCGGGAAAATGCCCGTTGCGGTTTGCCCTCTTATACCGAAATCCTTCTGGTGCTACGCTGCGTGTTTATCCGTCACGCTATTAAGGAAACCTCTATGTTTACCGGTCTCAGCGCGTTCCCTTTAACGCCAATGAATGAAACAGAAATTGATGAGCGCGCTTTTCGCGGTTTGATCCAGCGACTGGCGGCAGCCGGAGTGACGTCGCTTGGCGTGTTGGGTTCGACGGGCAACTACGCTTATCTGACGCGTGAGGAGAGAAAGCGTGTGGTTTCGCTGGCCGTCGAGGAAGCGGGAAAGGTGCCGGTGATGGTGGGCATTGGCGCGCTGCGGACGCGTCAGGTGCTGGAACTGGCCGAAGACGCGCAGCAGGCCGGTGCGAAAGCGCTGCTGCTGGCACCAGTTTCCTACCAGAAGCTGCGGGTAGAAGAGGTGTTTCAGCTGTATCAAAGCGTTAACGACGCTATTTCCGTGCCGCTGTGCCTGTATGACAATCCCGGCACCACGCAATTTACCTTCAGCGATGAGCTATATGGTCGACTCGCCGGGCTTTCCAGGCTCGCCGCTATTAAAATTCCCGGCGTGCCGGACGATGCCGCCCAGGCAAAAGCGCGGATAGACCGTCTGCGCCAGCTATTGCCGGACAAAATAGCCATTGGCGTCAGCGGCGACGCGCTGGCCGCGCGAGGCCTGAATGCGGGCGGCGAGCTGTGGTTTTCCGTGCTGGGCGGCCTGTTTCCGCAGGTTTGCCAGCGGATTATCCGGCTGAGCGCCGCGGGTCAGCAGCTGGAGGCGCAAAACCTTTCCGATCGGCTGGCCCCGCTCTGGGCGCTGTTTGCAAAATATGGCAGTTTGCGGGTTGTCGCCGCGCTGGCCGCCAGGCTGGGCCTGACGGAAGCGGTTAATCTGCCGCAGCCGCTGGCGTCAATTGATCGTGAGGATGCCGGGCGGCTGGAGGCTGTTCTGCCCCTGCTGGAGTGAAAGGCTCCAGCAGCTATCTGCCCTGCTGGAGTAAAAGGCCACAGTAGTAGCAATCATCTGCTGCTGTTGGATTGAAAGGCCAAAGCGGCGGTAATTATCTGCCGCTGCCGGACTGCCAAACCAAAGCGGCGGTAATTATCCGCCGCCGTACTGCCAGCCAGGATGGCGTGAAACAGGGGCGGCCGTTACCTGCCGCCTGGCAACTTCGCTCTCTTTACATGGCTAAAAAATGCGCAAAAACCTGCCCTTTATATAAGATTATCTTATAACACAACCTCATAACATTTACCCCGCACCGCTTTCTTTTTCTCAGCATTCCCCCTTACTTCAACAGGCAAACGTTTACCTGGCGACAAACAGGCTTTTTCGGCGCAGACAAGCAACAGCCCGCTTAAGTTCCGTCCTTTGCGTGATCTACATCACACTTTAATTAAAGTGAAATGAAACAGAGTTTGACAACTGTGAGCGATATCTATTTCCTTAAGCGCGGATGACGGCACACTTTTCCGGCATTTATACGGGCGCTTTCGGCACTGAAACCGCCTTCCTGTTCCGTTCCGGATAACGACAGATAAGACCATCGCGCGGGCTGCAGAAAATGGTCGATAAGCATGTGGTAATATAATGAAATATAAATCTCTGATGGCTGGCGCAGTGATGGCGCTTTCATACAGCACCGCTTCTTTTGCTGCCCCCGAGCAGCCGCAGTACGTTTCCGACTGGTGGCACCAGAGCGTTAACGTGGTAGGCAGCTATCACACCCGGTTCGGGCCGCAGTTTAACAACGACGTTTATCTGGAATATGAAGCCTTCGCCAAAAAAGACTGGTTTGATTTTTACGGCTACCTGGATCTGACCAACTTCTTCGGTGCCGGTAACTCCAACGCCAACGGCATTTTCGACCACGGCTCGCCGATGTTTATGGAGATCGAACCGCGCTTCTCCATCGACAAACTGACCAATACCGATCTGAGCATCGGGCCGGTGAAAGAGTGGTATTTCGCCAACAACTATATCTACGATATGGGCCGTAACAGCGACAACCGTCAGAACACCTGGTACATGGGCCTGGGCACCGATATCGATACCCACACGCCGGTCAACCTGTCGCTGAACGTGTACGCTAAATACCAGTGGGAGAACTACGGTGCCGCTAACGAAAACAGCTGGGACGGCTATCGCTTTAAGGTGAAATACTTTGTGCCGCTGACTTCGCTGTGGGGCGGTAACCTGAGCTATATCGGCTTTACCAACTTTGACTGGGGTTCCGATCTGCGCGACAAGAGCGATGCTTCACGCACCAGCAACTCCATCGCTTCCAGCCACGTGCTGTCGCTGGTTTACGATCACTGGCACTATTCCGTGGTGGCGCGTTATTTCCACAACGGCGGCCAGTGGGCAGATGGCCAGGAGCTGAACTTCGGCACGGGTAATTTTGAAGTGAAATCCACCGGCTGGGGCTACTATCTGGTGGCCGGCTACAACTTCTGATCCGCAACGCTTCCTCAACCGCCAGCCCTTTGCGCGCTGGCGGTGCTGTTTTCCCGCTTTTTCCCGCCCGCTGCACGCCCTATACTGCTTGCCCTGGTGCCTCAGTAACAAAGGATGATGTATGCCTGCTTTATCGGCCGAGCAATCGGTAAAATTACGTCCGCTGGAACGCGAAGATCTGCATTTTGTCCACCAGCTGGATAACAACGCCAGCGTGATGCGCTACTGGTTTGAAGAACCTTATGAGGCGTTTGTCGAGCTGTCCGATCTCTATGACAAGCACATTCACGATCAGAGCGAACGGCGTTTCGTGGTGGAGTATGCGGAAGATAAAGTGGGCCTGGTGGAGCTGGTCGAAATCAACCATATTCACCGTCGCGCGGAGTTTCAGATTATTATCGCGCCCGGCCATCAGGGCAAAGGTCTTGCCAGCAAGGCCGCGCTGCTGGCCATGGAGTACGGTTTCTCCGTTCTCAATCTCTACAAGCTTTATTTAATCGTCGATAAAGAGAATAAAAAGGCTATCCATATCTACACCAAGCTGGGATTTGAAATTGAAGGCGAGCTGATCCACGAGTTTTTTATCAACGGCGAGTACCGCAATACCATCCGCATGTGCATCTTCCAGCATCAGTATCTGGCTAAGCACCGCCCGCCGCATACGATGGTTAAGCCCACAGCGCAGTAGCTCCGGCTATCCGGCCCGCCAGCAGCGCGGGCCACCACGTTTTCCGTCAGCCGCGCGCACCGACAGGATTCATAATGATCCGGGCTGGCGGTTCTTCGATGTGGTACATGCCGCCGTTAAACGGATCGACCAGCAGCCAGCCGGGGAAGCCGCCAAGCGGGATATTACCCAGCAGATACCAGAGGTTGGCCTTCTCGTTTAGCGGAATGGTTTGCGGCACGAAGCCCGGCTGCTCCAGCATCAGCAGAAATTTCTTTTTGCCGAAGTAGCTGCCGTCCGATTTTGCCAGCGTCACGGTCTTTGGCGTGTAGCCTTCCGCCACCGCCCGGCCGGTTTCATCCTGCACCACAAATTTTGCCCCTTGTGGCCAGCTCTGAATGCTCACATCCTGGGTTTTGTCGCCCACGATAGTGGCGCATCCGCCAAGCAGCCACGCTGCAAACAGCACCGGTAAAATACGTTTCATAAGCTTTCCTGCCAGGTTAAATAGTGAGAATAGTTGGGCGCAGCGAATAACGCCCGGCGGCTGCGGGCGTTATGGTGCAAAGCTCTGAAGGTATTATCGGCAGCGTTGGGCGATAGCTTTAATATCGGCGGGCGTGGTGCGGCAGCAGCCGCCAATCAGCCTGGCGCCGGCGGCCTGCCATTCGGCAAGGTTATCCGCCAGCGTGCAGGTCGAGGCGTCGCTGTGCCAGCTTTTACTGACGGCATCGTACTGCTCGCCGGAATTGGGATAGACCACCAGCGGCTTCGCGCTCAGCGCGGAGAAAACTTTCAGCGCGGCCGTGACTTTATCCAGCGCAATACAGTTGATCCCCAGCGCCACCGCCTGCGGCTGCGCATCCAAAAAGGCGATGACTTCAGCTAACGGCGTGCCGTCGCTGAGATGTTCGCTGTCGCGCAGCGTAAATGAAAACCAGGCCGGCGTGGCGGGAAACTCTGCCAGTAGCGCGACCAGCGCCTTGATCTCTGCGAAGGAAGGCAGCGTTTCGCAGGCCAGAATATCCGCCCCCGCCGCCACCAGCGCCCGCACGCGCGGCCGGTGGAAAGCCATCATCTCCGCCTGCGGCAGCGCATAGTCGCCGCGATACTCGGAACCGTCGGCCAGAAACGCGCCGTAAGGCCCTACGGAGCCGGCAACCAGCAGCGGCCCGGCCTGCGGCGCGGCGGCCAGATAGTCCTCGCGGGCCTTCACGGCCAGCGCCACGCTTCGGGCAATCAGCGCCAGCGCAGCCGTTTCATCCAGCCCGCGCTGCGCAAAACCCTGCGGCGTCGCCTGATAGCTGGCGGTGATCGCCACCTGCGCGCCCGCTTTAAAGTAGTCGTAATGCACCTGATAAATCAGTTCAGGATTTTCAATCAGCACTTTCGCAGACCAGAGCGCGTCGCTCAGGTCGCAGCCGCGCGCTTCCAGCTCGGTAGCCATCGCGCCATCCAGCACCAGTCCGGCGGCTACCTGCTGTTTTACGGCATCAATCGACAACATGTGGAGTCTCCTTTGCCTGCTCGCGTTTTTGCAGCAGCTGAGTAAGGTAGTAAGCGCCGTAACAGACGGCGATAAAAGGCAGCCCGCAGTAGAGCGCGATGCGCTGCTCGGGATCGAAAGCCAGCCCGACGCAGGCCAGCAGGCAGAGCACAAAACCTAAAATCGGCGTTAGCGGATACCACGGCGCGCGATATTTCAGTTCGGCAAGCGGTTTACCCGCGCGCAGATGCGCCCGGCGGAAGAAAAAGTGCGCGGCGCAGATGCTCAGCCACACGGCCACCACGGCAAAGCCAGAGATAGCGGAAAGCGCGACGAACACCGTATCCGGCGCGATCACGCTGGAGAACAGCGCCAGCAGGCCGCCCAGCATACTGACGGAAATCGCGGTCAGCGGAATGCCGCGACGGGTCAGGCGGGCAAAGCAGCGCGGCAGCGTGTTCTGATTGGAGAGCGACCAGAGCATCCGGCCAGAGGCGTACAGGCCGGAATTAGCGGCTGACAGAATCGCGGTCAGGATAACGAAGTTAAAAATATCGGCCGCATAAGGGATACCGATCTTTTCAAACACCAGCACAAACGGGCTTTTCACAATGCCGGCCTGATCCATCGGGATCAGCGCGGCCAGGATCAGCACGGTGCCGATAAAGAAAATAATCAGCCGCGCTACCGTGGTGCGTATCGCCAGCGGCAGCACCTTGTGCGGATTTTCCGTCTCGCCAGCGGCAATGCCAATCAGCTCGGTCCCGGAGAACGCGAAGTTTACCGCCACCATCGTCATCAAAATTGGCAGCACGCCGTGCGGCAGCCAGCCGTGCGCGGTCAGGTTGTGGAAGAACGGCGCGCTGCTGCCGTCTTTTAACGGAATAAAGCCGAACATCGCGCCTGCGCCAAGCACGATAAATGCCAGAATGGTGATGACCTTGATCAGCGAAAACCAGAACTCCCCTTCGGCGAAGAAGCGGGAAGAGATAACGTTAAGCAGGAAGATAAGCGCGCAGAACAGCAGGCACCAGAGCCAGACCGGCGACTGGGGGAACCAGTACTGCATACAGAAACCGGCGGCCGTCAGGCTCGATCCCAGCGCCACGGTCCAGGTCAGCCAGTAAAGCCACGCCACGGTATAGCCGGTCGCCGGGCTGAGGTAGCGCGCGGCATAAACGTGAAACGCGCCGGTTTCGGGCATCGCGACGGAAAGCTCGCCCAGGCTGAGCATCACCAGATAGACCACCAGCGCGCCAATCAGATAGGCCAGCAGCGTACCCGCCGCACCGGTAGTGGAAATAATATAGCCGGTATTAAAAAACAGGCCGGTGCCGATCACGCCGCCAAGCGAAAGCATTACCAGATGGCGCGCCTTCATGCTGCGTTTAAATTGTTGCGTATTGTCCTGCTGAGTCTGCTGCATCCTGTTATCCGTATAGACGTCTAAACTTCTACATAGGCCAGGTGTTATACCTGGTCTGTGCCGGTAATGCAACGTCAGGAAACGTAAAGCAGCGCTTTCAGCCCGTCAGGCGATCAGTCGAATACGGATTCGAGATAGCGTTCCAGCGCGGCGCGCGAGCTGAAGCCGTGCGGAATACCGTAGTGATCCCGGCTGTCGCCGACCAGGTACATGGGAAACTGCACGTAGTGCTCACAGGTTTTGATTTCGTTCGCGGGTTCCGCAAAGCTGTGGCTTTTTTCCTTCAGCGTGGGATGGATAACCAGCGCGGTGCGTCCCAGACGCGCTTCGCGATTTACGTACACATAGCTGTCGCCTCGGCGATAGCCGTAAGCTTTTGCGGTGACCGCGTCCATTTCAAATCCCGCTTTTTCCAGTACGCGAGCGACCTCATCAGGGCGTAGATACATGCTTAATCCTCTAATACTTGCCAACTCCGTCACCTTACCTTAGCGCCAGGGCGCAGGGCTTTCGGAATTGTCCAGAAACAGGGTGCGCGGCAGCCCGACGCACGAAATATCTCTCTGATAGTCTATAGTAAATAGTCCGTATCATTTCCAGGAGAGCGCTAAATGTTTAACCGGACGACAAAGAACGAAGATATTGATATCAACCAGGACGTCACTCTGCTGGCTGATACCCTTGATGGCCTGCTGAAATCCTACGGCAGCAAATCGAAAGAAGAAGTTGACGATGCGCGCAGCAAAGCGCAGGCGCTGCTGAAAGAAACCCGCGCTAAGCTTAACGGCGGCGGCAACCGCGTGTCTCAGGTCGCTAAAGACGCAGGCGAGCATGTGGATACCTTTGTGCGGGATAACCCGTGGCACGGCGTCGGCATCGGCGCGGCGATCGGCGTTTTCCTTGGCGCGCTGATTGCGACCAGCACTTCCCGCGATTAATTTTACGCCTGTATGCTCTGATCAGTCCCCGCTTATGCGGGGATTGTTATTTCTGCGGGACGGCGAATTCTGCCGGATAAGAGTGCAGAAGTGGCTGCGGCCGGCAAGTTCTGCTGCCACAGTTACACGACATCTTGTTTATGTGGTTTACCGCCCTGCTTTAGCAGCTATATCCAATACCTGCTGTTTTATGACAGCCTTCCCAATAACCTCTTACTGGATATTTCTCGCCCCGCCTCTGCTGGCCATCAGCATCCGGCCTTCGTCATGAATTTATTGCGCCGTACCGCTTGTTTTTTAGCCACGCCGTTTGCCGAATCCCCTTTCAGTTCTGCCATGCAAAAAGCCTGAAATTTTTTTGCCGCGCTAAATCCAGGTGCGGCAAGGCTTTGCCCCGCTTAGCGCTGATAAGCGCACAAGCTATAAGGTTGCAATCGATAAACACCACATCTAGTATTTAATACAGCAACCAACACACAATATATGGTTATGCGGCGTTTCTGCCCGGAAGCTTGCTCAACAGTCTGTCAGCCTTATCCGTGCCGGATATCCGCCTACAAAGGGAAATACGAATCATGCGCATTATTATTTACACTAAAGATAACTGTGTCCAGTGCGGCGCGACGAAAAGCGCGATGGATAAGCAGGGCATTGCGTATCAGCTGATCAACCTCGATCGGGATCCCACCGAGCTGGAGACGCTGAAAGCGCTGGGCTATCGCCAGGTTCCCGTGGTGATGGCGGAAGGCGAACACTGGAGCGGCTTCCGCCCCGATAAGATCGCCGCGCTGGGCCGTGCCGTCGCGCAGGGCTGACGCCATGCTGGTCTATTTTTCCAGCCAGTCGGAAAACACGCACCGCTTTGTGCTGCGTACCGGCCTGCCCTGTCGCCGTATCCCGATCGGCGGCCAGCCGCTGCGCGTGGCTGAGCCCTATATCCTGGTGGTGCCCAGCTACGGCGGCGGCACCGCCAAAGGTGCCGTGCCGAAGCAGGTCATTCAGTTTCTTAACGATGTCGATAACCGCCAGGGCATTCGCGGCGTAATCGCCGCCGGCAACCGCAATTTTGGCGAAGCTTACTGCCTGGCGGGCAGCATTATTGCGCAGAAATGCCGCGTCCCGTGCCTCTACCGTTTCGAGCTGCTGGGCACTGAAGAAGACATCGCCAACGTATCCAGGGGAGTAACCCAATTTTGGCAACAACAGAAAGCACACCCATAGCGCCAGCCACGGCCGACTACCATTCCCTGAACGCAATGCTCAACCTTTACGATGCAGACGGCCATATTCAGTTTGAGAAAGATCGTGAGGCGACGCGCCGCTATTTCTTACAGCACGTGCTGCCAAATACGGTAACGTTCAACTCTGTTAGTGAGCGCTTACAATACCTGGTGGCGGAAGGCTATTACGAAGCCGAGGTGCTGAACGCTTATTCTTTTGATTTTATCAATGCGCTGTTTGAGCAGGCTTACCAGCATCGCTTCCGCTTCCAGACTTTCCTTGGCGCGTGGAAGTTTTACACCAGCTATACGCTGAAAACCTTCGACGGCAAACGCTATCTTGAAGGCTTTACCGAGCGCGTCTGCATGGTGGCGCTGACGCTGGCCAAAGGTGACCAGGCGCTGGCGACGGCGCTGGTGGAAGAGATGCTGTCCGGCCGTTTTCAGCCTGCCACGCCAACATTTCTGAACTGCGGCAAGCAGCAGCGCGGCGAGCTGGTTTCCTGTTTTCTGCTGCGTATTGAAGACAATATGGAGTCGATCGGCCGTTCGGTGAACTCCGCGCTCCAGCTGTCCAAACGCGGCGGCGGCGTGGCGTTTCTGCTTTCTAACCTGCGCGAGGCCGGTGCACCGATCAAGCGTATTGAAAACCAGTCTTCCGGCGTGATCCCGGTGATGAAGATGCTGGAGGATGCTTTCTCCTACGCCAATCAGCTGGGCGCGCGTCAGGGCGCGGGCGCGGTATATTTGCACGCGCATCATCCCGATATCCTGCGCTTTCTGGATACCAAACGGGAAAATGCCGACGAGAAAATCCGTATCAAAACGCTGTCGCTGGGCGTGGTGATACCGGACGTGACCTTCCAGCTGGCGAAGGCCAATCAGCCGATGGCGCTCTTTTCGCCTTACGACGTCGAGCGTATTTACGGCCTGCCCTTTGCCGATATCAGCATCAGCGAGAAATATGAGGAGATGCTGGCCGACGAGCGTATCCGCCGCACCTTTATTAATCCACGCGAGTTCTTCCAGACGCTGGCGGAAATCCAGTTCGAGTCCGGCTATCCCTATATTATGTTTGAGGATACGGTTAACCGCGCCAACCCGATCAAGGGAAGGATTAATATGAGCAACCTTTGTTCGGAGATCCTGCAGGTAAATACGCCGACCGAATACCATGAGGATTTAAGCTATCGTCATATCGGCAAGGATATCTCCTGCAACCTCGGGTCGCTGAATATTGCGCATACCATGGATTCGCCTGACTTTGCCCGCACGGTGGAGATCGCGGTACGCGGCCTGACGGCCGTTTCCGACCAGAGCCATATCCGCTCCGTGCCTTCCATCGAAAACGGCAACGCGCAGTCGCACGCTATCGGCCTGGGCCAGATGAATCTGCACGGCTATTTAGCGCGTGAAGGCATCCACTACGGTTCACCGGCGGCGCTGGACTTTACCAATCTTTACTTCTATGCCGTCACCTATCACGCGCTGCGCACTTCTAACCTGATTGCCCGGGAACGCGGCGAGCGGTTTGCAGGTTTTGCGGCCTCTCGCTACGCCAGCGGCGAATACTTTGACCAGTATGTTAATCAGCCCTGGCAGCCGCGCACGCCGGAAGCCGCCGCGCTGTTTGCCAAAGCGGGTATTACGCTGCCTTCGCAAGAGGACTGGCGGCAGCTGCGCGATATGGTTACGCACTACGGCATCTATAATCAAAATTTGCAGGCGATCCCGCCGACCGGCTCGATCTCCTATATCAATCACGCCACGTCGAGTATTCACCCTATCGTCTCGCGTATTGAGATCCGTAAGGAAGGGAAAACGGGCCGCGTCTACTATCCCGCGCCGTTTATGACCAACGATAACCAGGCGTTTTACCGTGACGCCTACGATATCGGGCCGGAAGCGATTATCGATACCTATGCCGAAGCGACGCGCCATGTCGATCAGGGGCTGTCATTGACGCTTTTCTTCCGCGATACCGCCACCACGCGCGATATCAATAAGGCGCAGATTTACGCCTGGAAGAAAGGCATCAAAACCCTGTATTACATTCGCCTGCGTCAGATGGCCCTGCTCGGCACTGAAGTCGAAGGCTGTGTTTCCTGCTCGCTCTAACCTGACCATAAGGGAGCGAAGGCATTCGCTAAAAATATGATGAAACTACAACGCGTGCACGCTATTAACTGGAACCAGATCGAGGACGAAAAAGATCTGGAAGTCTGGAACCGTTTGACCTCGAACTTCTGGCTGCCGGAAAAAATTCCGCTTTCTAACGATATTCCGGCCTGGAACGGGTTAACCCCACAGGAGCAGCAGCTCACCATCCGCGTCTATACCGGACTGACGCTGCTGGACACCATTCAGAACACCGTTGGCGCCCCGGCGCTGATGGTGGATGCGCTGACGCCGCATGAAGAAGCGGTGATATCGAATATCAGCTTTATGGAAGCGGTACATGCGCGATCCTACAGTTCTATCTTCTCCACGCTGTGCCACACCAGCGATGTCGATGCGGCCTATGAATGGAGCGAAAATAATATCTTTTTGCAGCGAAAAGCCGACATCGTGCTGGAACACTATCATTACAGCGATCCGTTAAAAAAGAAAATCGCCAGCGTTTTTCTGGAGTCCTTTCTGTTCTATTCCGGCTTTTATTTGCCGATGTACTGGTCAAGCCGCGGCAAACTGACCAATACCGCCGATCTGATCCGCCTGATTATCAAAGACGAGGCGGTACACGGCTACTATATCGGCTACAAATACCAGAAGGCGCTGCAAAAAGAGAGCAAGGCCAGACGCAAAGAGCTGCATCAGTTCGCCATGGAACTGATGCTGGCGCTGTATGAAAACGAGCTGGCCTATACGGCGGATCTGTATGAAGGCCCGGACTGGTGCGAAGAGGTGAATAAGTTTTTGCACTATAACGCCAACAAGGCGCTGATGAACTTAGGTTACGAGGCGCTGTTCCCGCCAGAGCTAACCAATGTCGATCCCGCTATTTTGGCCGCGCTTTCTCCCAATGCCGACGAGAACCACGATTTCTTCTCCGGCTCCGGCTCTTCCTATGTGATGGGAAAAGCCGTGGATACCGAAGATGAGGACTGGAATTTTTGAATAAATGCGGGCGGCTTTTTGGCTGGCCGTCCGCTGGCATTATTTTTATTGATCGGACGTTCAATAAAAATTTACTGAAAGATATTCTCCTTTTTTACGTTACTTTATTCCGTCTACAAGCGAAAAATCCCCGCTAAATTACCTCTTCCAGGACGTCTTTTTATAATAAATATCGCACTATTTTCCCTGTCTGAAATTCCTCGTCATCCCTTACCCTTACTGGCATTACCGGAGATGCACGTCTCAGGATCAATTCCGCCAGGCCGCGCAAAGGGTTGCCTCAGCCTGAGAGTGTGTTAGGGTATAGACCGTTCATATTTTACCAGGACCGATTGAAATATAAGAAAATTAACTATTTGTCAGGAATAAAATAATTACATGGCTATTAAACTTGAAGTTAAAAATCTTTATAAGGTTTTTGGGGAAAATCCCGATCGCGCTTTTAAGTATATCGATAAAGGCATGGGTAAAGAAGCACTGCTGGAAAAAACCGGCCTCTCGCTTGGCGTAAAGAATGCCAGTCTGGCCATTGAAGAAGGCGAGATATTTGTGATCATGGGCCTTTCCGGCTCCGGCAAGTCCACCATGGTTCGCCTTCTCAATCGTCTGATAGAACCCACCCGTGGTCAGGTCATTATTGACGGTGTCGATATAGCGAAAATATCCGACAGCGAATTACGTCAGGTGCGCCGAAATAAAATCAGCATGGTGTTCCAGTCATTTGCGCTGATGCCCCATCTTACCGTCTTAAATAATGCGGCTTTCGGCATGGAATTAGCTGGCGTCCCGCTCCAGCAACGGCAGGAAAAAGCGCTGGAGGCGCTGCGTCAGGTTGGGCTGGATAATTATGCCCACGCCTGGCCGGACGAATTATCCGGCGGAATGCGTCAGCGTGTTGGATTAGCGCGCGCGCTGGCCATCAATCCGGATATATTATTGATGGATGAAGCCTTCTCCGCGCTCGATCCTTTAATCCGTACTGAGATGCAGGATGAGCTGGTAAAACTGCAATCCCGCCACCAGCGCACCATTGTCTTTATTTCTCACGATCTGGATGAGGCCATGCGCATTGGCGACCGTATTGCGATTATGCAAGGCGGTGAAGTGATTCAGGTCGGCACGCCGGATGAAATTCTGAATAATCCCGCCAACGACTACGTGCGCACTTTCTTTCGCGGCGTGGATATCAGCCACGTCTTCAGCGCCAAAGATATCGCCCGCCGCAGCGCCAGCGCGCTGATGCGTAAAGCGCCGGGCTTTGGCCCGCGTTCGGCCATCAAGCTGTTGCAGGATGAAGACCGCGAATATGGCTACGTGCTGGAAAAGCAAAAGTTTGTTGGCGTGGTGTCTACCGATTCGCTGAAAGCTGCGCTGGCCGCAGGCAACGGGCTGGATCAGGCTATTTTGCCCGCGCCTGTCGCCATGCCCGGCGATACGTCGCTTAACGATCTGCTGTCGCATGTCGCACAGGCCCCCTGCGCGGTGCCCATCGTTGGCGAAGATAATAACTATATCGGCATCATTTCCAAAGGCATGTTGTTACAGGCATTAGATCGTGAAGGGAGCCAGCCATGAGCACACCAGTAACCGACCCGTGGCAGAGCGCATCCGCCGCCCCTTCTGACGTCACGCCAGCCGCTGACGCCGCTTCAACCAGCAGCGCAGATGCCTGGGGAACGCCGGGCGGTCACGACGCGGCGGCCAGCAGCAGCGACTGGTTAAGCAGCACGCCAGCCCCGGCGCCGGAGCATTTCAGTCTGCTCGATCCTTTTCACAAAACGCTGATCCCGCTTGATAGCTGGGTAACCAGCGGGATCGACTGGATCGTCAGCCATTTCCGTCCGCTGTTCCAGGGCATCCGCGTGCCGGTTGATTATATCCTCAGCGCTTTTCAGCACTTCCTGCTGGGGATGCCGTCGCCCGTCGCTATCGTGCTGTTTGCGCTGATCGCATGGCAGATATCCAGCTTCGGCATGGGCGTCGCCACGCTGATTTCGCTGGTTATTATTGGCGCTATCGGCGCCTGGTCGCAGGCGATGGTGACGCTGGCACTGGTGCTGACTGCCCTGCTGTTCTGCATGGTGATTGGCCTGCCGCTGGGGATCTGGCTGGCGCGCAGCGATAAGGCCGCCAAATTTATCCGGCCCCTGCTGGATGCCATGCAGACGACGCCCGCGTTCGTCTATCTGGTGCCGATCGTGATGCTGTTTGGCATTGGCAACGTGCCCGGCGTGGTGGTGACCATTATCTTCGCCCTGCCGCCGATTGTGCGCCTGACCATTCTGGGCATTAAACAGGTTCCGGCTGATTTAACCGAAGCCGCCGAATCCTTTGGCGCCAGCCCGCGCCAGATGCTGTTTAAGGTGCAGCTGCCGCTGGCGATGCCGACCATCATGGCGGGCGTTAACCAGACGCTGATGCTGGCGCTGTCGATGGTGGTGATCGCCTCGATGATCGCCGTTGGCGGCCTGGGTCAGATGGTGCTGCGCGGCATCGGCCGTCTTGATATGGGGCTGGCCACCGTCGGCGGCGTAGGCATTGTTATCCTCGCCATCATCCTTGACCGCCTGACGCAGTCCGTTGGCCGCGACAGCCGCAGCCGCGGTGCCCGTCGCTGGTATGCCAGCGGCCCGTTAGGCCTGATCACCCGTCCATTTATCCACTAATCCTGCCTGCTGGCGGCGTTACGTCGTCGCCAGCCTCCGCCTTTTGAATAACAAGGATCTTCTATGCGTAAGACAGCACTGTTAGCCGCCGCATTCTCCACGCTGGCCCTTCCGGCTTTTGCCGCCGATTTGCCTGGTAAAGGCATTACCGTTAAACCTATTCAAAGCACCATTTCGGAAGAAACCTTTCAGACGCTGCTGGTCAGCCGCGCGCTGGAAAAGCTGGGCTATACCGTCGATGAGCCAAGCGAGGTGGATTACAACGTCGGCTATACCTCGCTGGCCGCCGGCGACGCCACCTTTACCGCCGTCAACTGGCAGCCGCTGCATGACGATATGTATAAAGCGGCAGGCGGCGACGCGAAGTTCTATCGTCAGGGCACCTATGTGCAGGGCGCGGCGCAGGGCTATCTGATCGATAAGAAAACCGCCGAAAAATATCATATTACCCGAATCGACCAGCTGAAAGATCCTGAGCTGGCGAAGCTTTTCGACAGCAACAACGACGGCAAAGCGGATCTGACCGGCTGTACGCCAGGCTGGGGCTGCGAAGCGGTTATCAACCATCAGATCAAAGCCTACGGCCTGAGCAATACGGTTGAACACAATCAGGGCAACTATTCGGCAATGATTGCCGATACGATTTCCCGCTTTAAAGAAGGCAAGCCGATCCTTTACTACACCTGGACGCCTTACTGGGTCAGCGACAAGCTGGTACCCGGTCGGGATGTCGTCTGGCTACAGGTGCCGTTTTCCGCCATGCCTGGTGAGCAAAAGGCTCTGGATACTAAATTGCCGAACGGCGCTAATTACGGCTTCCCGGTGAACAGTATGCATATCGTGGCGAATAAGGCCTGGGCTGAGAAAAATCCGGCGGCGGCTAAACTGTTTGCCGAAATGAAACTGCCGCTGGCGGATATCAATGCGCAGAACGCGCGTATGCAGCAGGGTCAGTCTAGCGAAGCGGATATCAATGCGCACGTCAACGGCTGGATCAAAGCGCATCAGGCGCAGTTTGACGGCTGGATCCACGACGCGCTCGCCGCCGCTAAATAAAAACCCGCTTGATACAAGGGAAAGCGCACGGCCGGCTAGCCATCATATAGCTATGTGGAAGCACGCGGCCCGTTTGCCACGATATAGCTATGTGGAAGAAGATAATCGGTTTGCCGTGCCCCGCGTCGTTTCGGCGCGGGACACGCGCCCTCTTCTCTCGTTTCCCTGGCTACAGCGTTGCGGTAAAAGTTCCTTTTCCGCTTTCGGCGGCAATCCGCGCCAATTGTAAATAATTCTATAAATAAAATAGTTTTTCAGGTTACTATCAAGCTATTCTTCTTTTTAAATTTCTGATTATCACCATGAAATCCCCCCAGCACGGTCTTAGCTCTGCCCTTGTTGCCCTGATGTCGATCGCCACCGGTCTTTCCGTTGCCAGCAACTATTATGTGCAGCCGCTACTGGAAACCATCGCGCGCGCTTTTTCCCTTTCCGTTAACGAAGCGGGATTTATCGTCACCACCGCACAGCTTGGCTACGCCGTCGGCTTACTGCTGCTGGTACCGCTGGGCGATATGCTGGAGCGCCGGGCGCTGATTGTGGTGATGAGCCTGCTGGCAGCGGGCGGCATGGTGATCACCGCGCTCTCCACCAATATTGTCTTTATGCTGCTGGGCACGGCGCTGACCGGGCTGTTTTCGGTGGTGGCGCAGATCCTGGTGCCGCTGGCGGCCACGCTGGCCGCGCCGGAGAAACGGGGTAAGGTCGTCGGCACCGTAATGAGCGGACTGCTGCTGGGTATTCTGCTGGCGCGCACCATTGCAGGCGGTCTGGCACAGCTGGGCGGCTGGCGCACCGTTTACTGGGTTGCCAGTGCGCTGATGGTGCTGATGGCGCTGGCGTTATGGCGCTATCTGCCGCGTTATAAGCAGTCGGTAGCGCTTAACTATCCGCAGCTGCTGCGCTCAATCTTCACGCTCTATTTTACTACGCCGATCTTAAGAACCCGCGCGGTTATCGGCTGCCTGGCGTTCGCCAACTTCAGTATGCTGTGGACCTCAATGGCTTTCCTGCTGGCTTCGCCGCCTTACGGTTTCTCGGAAGGCGAAATCGGCCTGCTTGGGCTGGTGGGCGCTGCAGGCGCGCTGGCGGCACGTCAGGCGGGTTCGCTGGCGGATAAAGGTAAGGCTCGCCTGACCACCACCGTCGGCCTGCTGATCCTGCTGGCCTCATGGGCGATCACCGCGATGGGCGGTCACTCGCTGACTGCGCTGGTTATTGGCATTATCCTGCTCGATTTGGCCGTACAGGGCGTACATATTACCAATCAGAGCGTGATCTACCGCGCTATGCCGGAGGCGCGCAACCGTCTTACCGCCGGTTATATGACCAGCTATTTCATCGGCGGCGCCGCCGGTTCGCTGCTCTCGGCCGCCGCCTATCAGTACGCTGGCTGGCACGGCGTCTGCGCGGTGGGTGCTTTCATCACCGTGCTTAACCTGTTGAGCTGGTGGCGAGGCTCCCGTTACGAGCTGACAACGGATTAACCCGTTGATAACGTATTGCAACACTTTCAGCGCCGCCGCCCTGTTAAGCGTTTACACAGTCTGGTATGGTTAGCCTGACACTTATTCAGGTTAGTTACTTTTTCGATTGAAACTATTAAATTCTTAACGGTACAGCATCCCTTGTTACGCAGGCGCTATGCGGAATTTTTTTCGGCTATAGCGTAGCAATAATGGGTAACCGGCCCCGCGCTGATTACCCCGGCCTGCTGGCAGGCGATTGGGTTTGACGTTTTTTGGCAGCCCACTCCCGCCGGTTTGCCGTTTTCGCCCGACCTCCGGGTTCGGGCATGACAGGTAGAACCTGTAGCAGCGCCCCGTTCCGGCGCTGCATAACGCCCTGGGTTATGGAGTGACCTGGACATTAGAGATGGCGTTGGCTGGCCGTGCCAGCCAGCAGACACGACATTATATCGCCGTCGTTACAATACCAGTTGCAACTTATGAGGTTCCCCCAGATGGAAAGTTCGTTTGCCCCCATTGAACAGATGCTGAATTTCCGCGCTAACCGTCAGAAAGATTTCCCTTTACAGGAAATTATGCTGACGCGCCTCTGCATGCATATGCAGAGCAAGCTGCTGGAAAACCGCAACAAAATGCTCAAGGCACAGGGGATTAACGAGACGCTGTTTATGGCGCTGATCACGCTCGACGCGCAGGAAAACCACAGTATTCAGCCTTCAGAACTCAGCTCCGCGCTGGGCTCGTCCCGTACTAACGCCACCCGTATCGCCGATGAGCTGGAAAAGCGCGGCTGGATCGAACGCCGTGAAAGCGATAACGATCGCCGCTGTCTGCATCTGCATTTAACCGAGAAAGGCCATGATTTTCTGCGCCAGCTGCTGCCGCCGCAGCATCAGTGTCTGCAGCTGCTCTGGTCCGCGCTCAGTCCGGCAGAAAAAGGCCAGCTGGAAGGCATAACGCGTAAACTACTGACGCGTCTGGATAAAATGGACGAAGACGAGACGATCGCCGCCCTTTCTCGCTAAGCTTTCCCGCAATAGCATATTGTGCGACACAACCGCCGCCGCTTATCGCTATTTTAGCCGCAACCCAACTGATGCCAGCGCTTTTGCGCTGGCATTTTCGGATCCGGAACCGGCCTCCGGAGCCTGCCAGGATGAACGTGGAGAACCTTATGAGTGCAGAAGCACAGCAGCAACCCAACAATAAAAAGAAGAAGCGCAAAGGCGCGCTAATCGTGCTGGCGTTGATATTCGTTATCGCCGGGCTGGCATGGCTGGCCTGGTGGTTTATCGTGCTGCGCCATTTCCAGGAAACCGATGACGCCTACGTGGCGGGCAATCAGGTGCAGGTCATGGCGCAGGTATCGGGCAGCGTCAACAAGGTCTGGTTTGACGATACCGACCACGTTCATAAAGGCGACGTGCTGGTAACGCTGGATAAAACCGACGCGGAACAGGCTTTCGAGAAGGCGCAGACCGCGCTGGCGACCAGCGTGCGTCAGACCCACCAGCTGATTATCAACGGCAAGCAGTATCAGGCGACGATTGAGCTGCAAAAAACCGCGCTGGCGCAGGCGCAGGCCGATCTGAAACGTCGCGAACCGCTGGGCGCCGCAAACCTGATCGGGCGCGAAGATTTACAGCACGCGCGCGATGCCGTCGCTACGGCTCAGGCTCAGCTTGAGGTGGCGATCGAACAGTATAACGCCAACCAGGCGGCAATCCTGAATACCTCCCTGGAGAATCAGCCAGCGGTGAAACAGAGCGCGGCCGAACTGCGTGACGCGTGGCTGGCTTTGCAGCGTACCGAGATTGTCAGCCCGATTGACGGTTTCATCTCCCGGCGCAGCGTGCAGGTTGGCTCGCAGATCTCAACCACTACGCCGCTGCTGGCCGTGGTACCGGAGAAAAATCTCTGGGTAGACGCCAACTATAAAGAAACGCAGCTGGCCGATGTGCGTATCGGTCAGCCTGCCACGGTTGTCAGCGATATTTACGGCGACGACGTGGTTTATCACGGCAAAGTCGTAGGGCTGGATATGGGCACCGGCAGCGCGTTCTCGCTGCTGCCCGCGCAGAACGCAACGGGCAACTGGATCAAAGTGGTGCAGCGTTTGCCGGTGCGTATCGAGCTAAACCCTGACGAGGTCGCGCGTCATCCGCTGCGCATCGGTCTGTCGACGCTGGTTAAAATCGACACCAGCAATAAAGACGGCAGCGTACTTGCCACCAGCGTGCGCCAGAAACCCGCTTATGAAAGCGACGCGCTGGCGTTGGATCTGGCTCCGGTCAACCAGCTGATTGCCGATATCATTCACGCAAATGCGGGCTGAGCGCGCGGGAGGCTGTTATGGCACAAAAACCGCTTGAAGGCGCCCAGCTGGTTCTGATGACCATCGCGCTGTCGCTGGCGACGTTTATGCAGGTGCTGGATTCCACTATCGCCAACGTCGCTATTCCGACTATCGCCGGTAATCTGGGCGCCTCTAACTCGCAGGGCACCTGGGTGGTGACCTCGTTCGGCGTCGCCAACGCGATTTCTATTCCCATTACCGGCTGGCTGGCGAAGCGCGTGGGTGAAGTAAAGCTCTTTGTCTGGGCGACCGCCGCTTTCGCCGTCGCCTCCTGGCTATGCGGCATGTCCAATAGCCTGGGCATGTTGATTTTCTTCCGCGTCCTGCAGGGCGTGGTGGCCGGGCCATTGATCCCGCTGTCGCAGAGCCTGCTGCTCAGCAACTATCCGCCCGCGAAGCGCAGCATCGCCCTGTCGCTCTGGGCGATGACGGTGATTGTCGCGCCTATTTGCGGGCCGATCCTGGGCGGCTGGATCAGCGATAACTATCACTGGGGCTGGATCTTCTTTATCAACGTGCCTATCGGCGTGGTGGTAGTGATCCTGACGCTGCAAACGTTGCGTAATCGGGAAACGGCTACCGCTATCCGGCCTATTGATACGGTCGGGCTGGTGCTGCTGATCGTCGGGATTGGCTCGCTGCAAATGATGCTCGACCGTGGCAAGGAACTGGACTGGTTCAGCTCGCCGGAGATTATCACGCTAACCATTGTCGCGGTGATAGCGCTGGCGGTGCTGCTGGTCTGGGAGCTGACGGACGACCATCCGATCATCGATCTGTCGCTGTTTAAGTCGCGGAATTTCACCATCGGCTGCCTCTGTATCAGCCTGGCCTATATGCTCTATTTCGGGTCGATAGTGCTGTTGCCGCAGCTGCTGCAGGAGGTCTACGGCTACACGGCCACCTGGGCCGGGCTGGCTTCCGCGCCGGTCGGCATCCTGCCGGTGATCCTGTCGCCTATTATCGGCCGGTTCGCCCATCGGCTGGATATGCGCAAGCTGGTCACCTTCAGCTTCATTATGTATGCGGTTTGCTTTTACTGGCGAGCCTATACGTTTGAACCCGGCATGGATTTCGGCGCATCGGCCTGGCCGCAGTTTATTCAGGGCTTTGCCGTGGCCTGCTTCTTTATGCCGCTGACCACCATCACGCTGTCCGGGCTGCCGCCGGAGCGGCTGGCGGCCGCGTCCAGCCTGTCGAACTTTACGCGCACGCTGGCCGGGTCGATCGGCACCTCGATCACTACCACAATGTGGACCGACCGCGAGGCGATGCACCACAGCCAGCTTACGGAGTCAGTGAACGCTTACAACTTCAATTCGCAGGAGATGTACGGCAAGCTGAATCAGCTGGGGATGTCGCACGATCAGGCTTCGGGCTGGATTGCGCAGCAGATCACTAATCAGGGGCTGATTATCTCCGCCAACGAGATTTTCTGGGCTTCCGCTGGCGTCTTTCTGTTTCTGCTGGTGCTGGTCTGGTTTGCGCGGCCGCCGTTTGGCTCCGGCAGCGGCGGCGGCGGCGCGCACTGAGTCGATATAAAAAAAACGGGCCGCAATGGCCCGTTTTTAATGGCTTAACCGTCAGCTTTCATGAACCTTAACGGCCCGCTTCGCCTCAGGCGTTCTGACGCCACCATTCCGCCAGCAGAATGCCGGTCGCTACGGAAACGTTAAGGCTTTCCACGTTGCCGGTGCCGCCGATAGAAACGCTCAGGTCGCCCTGCTCCAGCGTGGTGTCGGACAGGCCGTCGCTCTCCTGACCCAATACCAGCACCATCTTAGCGGGCAGCGCAGCCTGCGCCAGCGGCTCGCCCTGATGGCTGGACGTGGTTACGATGGCGTAACCGGCACGGCGAAACGCATCCAGACCTTCAGCAAAGCTTTCACCGCTGATAGCCTGCACGTGTTCCGCGCCGCCTTCCGCCGTGCGTACCGCCGCGCCGGATTCCAGTAGCGAAGCATCCTGCACCAGCAGCCCTTTCACACCGAAGTGCGCGCAGCTGCGCATGATACCGCCCAGGTTATGCGGGTTGCCGATATCTTCCAGCGCCAGCACGCAATCTTTCTCTGGTGCCTTAGCCAGCCACTCGCGAACCTGAATGCCGGGACGCTTTTTGATCAGGAAGCAGACGCCGCCGTGATGTTCGGTGCCGGACGCCTTCGCCAGCTCCGCATCGTCTACCACATGGTAGGCTTTACGGTTGGCGGCCATCCATTTCAGCGCATCGCGAAAACGCGGCGTCACGCTCTGGACGAACCAGGCGCGCACGATGCAGTCGGGACGGCTCTGGAACAGCGCCTGACAGGCGTTTTCGCCATAGACGCGCGTTTCTTCATTACGCTGACGACGGATCTGCTCCGGATCGATACCGCTTTTGCCGCCGATGCCGCCGTAATCGGGCTTGTCATCTACCGCTGACGGCGCGCGTGAAACCGTACGCCATGGCGAACCGCCTGCTACGTCGCGATCGCGCCCGCCACGCGGCTTTTCTGAATTACGTGAAGAACGGCGGTCGCCGTCCGGACGAGGCGCGCCTTTACCGGTACGGGGATTTCCCGTCCGGCTGCTGCTCTCATCATCGCCGCGGACATACATCACTTTGACTTTACCGCTTTTACCTTTAAATTCGTCGTTCATTTTCCCTCCACCTGGCTGAGCGCGAAGCGCGCAGATTACCTGATGTGGCACTGCTTAGCTATTAACTTCCCGCTAAAGGCTCGTTTCCGTGCCGTGCTGACCTTTAAGACAGCATAAATCGCGTGAGTCACGACCTATTGTACCCATCGAACAAATCTCTTTGTTGCTGACGCAAAGCCGAACCATAATTACCGCTACTTAATCATAACAAAGTAAGCGATCGCTTACCGAGGTGTATCATGAATACGGTTTGTGCTTCATGCCAGGCGACCAACCGCGTGCCGCCGGAACGTATTGAAGACGGCGCAAAGTGCGGCCGCTGCGGCGACGAGCTTTTCAATGGCGAGGTCATTAACGCCACTACCGCCACGCTGGATAAATATTTACAGGACGATCTGCCGGTTGTCGTGGATTTCTGGGCGCCGTGGTGCGGCCCCTGCGTTAACTTTGCGCCGGTATATAAAGACGTTGCGCAAGAGCGCGGCGGCCAGGTTCGCTTCCTGAAGGTGAATACCGAAGCGGAGCCGGAGATCAGCGCACGTTTTCGCATCCGCAGCATCCCGACCATTATGATCTTTAAGCAGGGTCAGATGGTGGATATGCTCAGCGGCGCGATGCCTAAAGCCCCTTTCAACGAGTGGCTGGACGAAAACCTCTGAGTCCCTGGTGGTCAGGTTCGCCTGGCCACTACTGTTTTTACCGCTTTTCTGCCAGAATGGCGTTTTCCCCAGATAAATTCCTATGATCGAAAACGCCGTTCTTCGCCTGCGCGCCGAGCGCCTTGCGCGGGCTACCCGTCCTTTTCTTGCTCGCGGCAATCGTATCCCCCGCTGTCAGCGCTGCCTGCTGCCAAAAAAGAACTGCCTGTGCGAGACTCTACAGCCGGTAGCGGCGCGCAGTCGTTTTTGCCTGGTGATGTTTGACAGCGAACCGATGAAGCCCAGCAACACGGGCCGCCTGATTGCCGATATCCTGCCCGATACGCAGGCTTTCGGCTGGTCGCGCACCGAGCCCGATCCCCGGCTGCTGGCCGCGGTAAAAAATCCTGACGTGCAGCCGCTGGTGGTGTTCCCGCAATCCTACGCCGATGCGGATCGCCCGGTGATAAACCGTCCTCCCGTCAACGGTAAACCCCCGCTGTTTATTATGCTCGACGGCACCTGGACCGAAGCGCGCAAGATGTTCCGCAAAAGCCCGTGGCTGGATGCGTTGCCGGTAATGTCGCTGACGCTCAGCCGCCCGTCCAACTATCAACTGCGCGAGTCGCACGGCGACGGCCAGCACTGTACGGCCGAAGTCGCGGCGGAGCTGCTGCTTCAGGCGGGCGATACCGCAGCGGGTACGGCGCTGTTCCGGCACTTCGATCTGTTTCGCCAGCGCTATCTGGCGGGTAAACCGCACCATCCGTCTCATCAGCAAAGCGCGGCCGTGACATCCGACGATTAAAAAAGGGCGGCCTTTATACTGGCCGCCCTTTTCTGCTCTCTGGGTTTAAAATAAAAAAATATTATTTTCGGCTATCGCTTACATATTATATCGATATTCTAATTGGGCAGAAACCGCTCAAAAAAAATAACCAGCAGCCGGATACAAAGCCACTACTTGTTAATTTAGCCAGGATAACCCTTGCGCAGCCTTATGGTGATTTAGCTCAGCAAAGGCCAGGCTGATGCGCTCCAGAAGGTACCGATATAAGGGGAAAAACCGCGTGCCCGTAAGGGAAAATGAGCCGCCTGCTTCTGTTACAGGCCAAGGGTACTTGTTTATTTGAAAAGTAAAAGCCCTGCCATCACCAACAAAATCAGACGACTCATTTAATTCATATTCATCAGTGAAAACACTTCCCCTTAAAGGCGGATAACATTCGCTGACGACATATTATTACGCGTCTGGCACTGCTTACTCAATCTTAATAATTACCCGTTGGAAAGTAATAATTGAGAAAGAGAAAAAAGTAACTATCGGGCAGCGCTGGTCCGTCAAAATAAAAACGTTCAGCCTTTAAGAATTTAACCTTTTTAACATCAACGCGGTTATTACAGAATTTCTCTACGGCACAGGTAAAAAATCAACGGCGTGCTGCATCTCTGCTGTCTGGCAGCCTGTAAACCAGATAAATTTGTGAGCTGATGCCGAGGATTGCGGCCTGGCTACGGCACCAGACGTCGGTTGGCGTTAAACTCACTTTTTCTGCACAGGAGACGGCTATGAGTCAACGAGGGCTGGAAGCGCTGTTACGCCCCAAATCCATCGCGGTTATTGGTGCCTCGCCGCGCCCGGAACGCGCGGGCTATCTGATGATGCGCAATCTGCTGGCGGGAGGGTTTAGCGGTTCCGTTCTGCCGGTCACGCCGAAGTATCAGGCCGTATGCGGCGTGATGGCCTGGCCCGATGTCGCCAGCCTGCCCTTTGCCCCCGACCTGGCGGTAATCTGCACGCACAGTCGCCATAATATCGTCCTGCTCCAGGCGCTGGGCGAGCGCGGCTGCAAAGCCTGCATCATTCTCTCTTCGCCGGGCAGCCAGCATGACGAGCTGCGTGAGTGCGCCAGCCGTTTGCAGATCCGCCTGCTCGGGCCAAACAGCCTGGGACTGCTTGCGCCCTGGCAAGGGCTGAACGCCAGCTTTTCCCCGGTGCCTATTTATCAGGGCAGGCTGGCGTTTATTTCGCAGTCCGCCGCCGTCTCTAATACCATTCTCGACTGGGCGCAGCAGCGGCAGCTGGGCTTCTCCTGGTTTATCGCGCTCGGCGACAGTCTGGATATCGACGTGGACGACCTGCTGGATTTTCTGGCGCGCGACGGCAAAACCAGCGCTATTCTGCTCTGTCTGGAGCAGTTAAGCGACGCACGGCGCTTTGTCTCGGCAGCCCGCAGCGCCGCCCGAAACAAGCCGGTGCTGGTGATTAAAAGCGGGCGCTCGCAGCAGGCGCGTCAGCTGCTGGGCGCGCCCGGCGGCATGGACGGCGCCTGGGATGCGGCGATACAGCGTGCAGGCCTGCTGCGGGTACAGGATATGCACGAGCTCTTTTCCGCGGTGGAAACCCTCAGCTATATGCGGCCGCTGCGCGGTGAGCGACTGATGATTATCAGTAACGGCGCCGCGCCTGCCGCGCTGGCGCTGGATGCGCTGGATGCGCGCGGCGGCAAACTGGCAACACTGGGCGAGGCGTTAACGGCGGCGCTGCAAAGCTGTCTGCCGGACGGCTGCCAGGCCGGCAATCCTTTGGATCTGAAAGATGACGCTACGCCAGAACGCTATCAGCAGGTGGTGTCGCTGCTGCTCGGCAGCCACGATATCGATGCGCTGCTGGTGATTTACGCGCCCAGCGCCGTTGCGCCCGCTACCCTCACCGCGCAACGATTAATAGAGGTGACGGCAAAGCATCCGCGAGCGAAACAGATCGCCCTGCTGACCAACTGGTGCGGCGAGTTCTCTGCGCCTGAAGCGCGCCGCCACTTCAGCGAGGCCGGTATTCCCACCTATCGTACGCCGGAAGGCGCGGTCACCGCGTTTATGCATATGGTGGAATACCGCCGTAATCAGAAGCAGCTGCGCGAAACGCCCGCGCTTCCGGCCGATCTGGCGACCAATACGGCAGAAGCCCACCAGCTCATTCACCTGGCGCTAAAAGAGGGCGTGACCACGCTGGATACCCACGAAGTCCAGGGCATTTTGCAGGCCTATGGCTTAACGACGTTGCCAACCTGGATCGCCAGCGACAGCGTGGAGGCGGTACAGATAGCCAGTCAGGCAGGCTATCCGGTAGCGCTTAAGCTGCGCTCGCCCGATATCCCACATAAATCGGAAGTCCAGGGCGTGATGCTCTATCTGCGCTCGGCTGGCGAGGTGCAGCAGGCGGCGGAAGCCATTATCGACCGGGTCAAACTCGCCTGGCCGCAGGCGCGTATCGACGGGCTGCTGGTGCAGAGCATGGCCAACCGCGCCGGCGCTCAGGAGCTGCGTATCGTGATGGAGCAGGATCCCGTATTCGGGCCGGTGATTATGCTGGGCGAAGGCGGCATTGAGTGGCAGGCAGAGCGGCAGGCCGCCGTAGCCTTGCCGCCGCTGAATATGGCGCTCGCCCGCTATCTGATTATTCAGGCCATTAAAAATGGTAAAATACGCGGACGCAGCGCGCTTTCGCCGCTGGATATTTCGGGCCTTAGCCGGGTTTTGGTGCAGGTGTCCAACCTGATCGTGGACTGTCCGGAGATCAGGCGGCTTGATATCCATCCTTTGCTGGCGGCAGGCGAAACCTTCTCGTTACTGGATGTCACTATGCAGCTGGCGCCTTTCGACGGCGATCCCGAAGCGCGCCTGGCTATCCGTCCGTATCCGCACCAGCTGGAAGAACAGGCACAGCTGAAAAACGGTGAACCGCTGCTGTTCCGGCCCATCCTGCCGGAAGATGAGCCACTGCTACAGCAGTTTATTGCTCAGGTGACGAAAGAAGATCTTTATTATCGCTACTTTAGCGAGATCAATGAGTTCACCCATGATGATTTGGCTAACATGACCCAGATCGACTACGATCGGGAGATGGCGATCGTTGCGGTGCGTCAGCATGAGATCGTCGGCGTAACCCGCGCGGTCTCTGACGCCGACAACGTGGACGCCGAGTTTTCGGTGCTGGTGCGTTCCGATTTGAAGGGGCTGGGCTTGGGGCGTCAGCTGCTGGAAAAGATGATCGACTATACCCGTCAACATGGTCTGCTGAAGCTCAACGGCATTACTATGCCGAATAATCGCGGCATGATAGCGCTGGCGCGCAAGCTGGGTTTTACCGTGGATATCCAGCTTGAGGACGGTATTGTCGCGCTCTCCCTGACGCTACAGGAAAACGGTTAATGTCTGGAAACGTAAAACTGCCCACATCCCGCCTGACTGATGGTAACATTAGCGGTTATGGCGATGATTTTAAGGCAAAAGGCTATTCCATGAACAGAGAAGAAACGCACTGTGATGCTGTCTAAATTCAAACGTAACAAGCACCAACAGCACCTTGCGCAACTGCCAAAACTGTCTCAGTCGGTTGCCGATTTTACCACGCTGTATACGCCTGCCGACTTCCGCCAAACGCTGCTGGAAAAAATAGCATCGGCGACAACACGTATCTGCCTTGTGGCGCTCTATCTGGAAAACGATGACGGCGGACGAGCTATTCTTTCCGCGCTATACGAGGCAAAGCGCCTCCGGCCCGGGCTGGATGTCCGCATTCTGGTTGACTGGCATCGCGCGCAGCGAGGCCGTATCGGCGCTTCTCGCGGCGCAACCAACGCGGACTGGTATTGCGAGATGGCCGAACAAAATGCCGATATCGCTATTCCTGTATACGGCGTGCCGGTAAATACCCGTGAAGCGCTGGGCGTTCTGCACCTGAAAGGCTCGGTCATTGACGATACGCTGCTTTATACGGGCGCGAGTCTGAACGACGTCTATCTGCATCAGCACGAGCGTTATCGTTACGATCGCTACCAGCTGATTACCAATCCCACGCTGGCCGATACGCTGTTGAACTGGATTGACACCAATCTTATTCAGGCCGAAGCCGTTCACCGGCTCGATCAGCGCGAGCGCCCGAAAAGCCCTGAGATAAAAAACGAAACGCGGCAGTTTCGTCAGGAACTGCGTGGCTTCGATTATGATTTCGAAGGCGACGCCAACAACGAGCAGCTGGCGGTCACGCCGCTGGTCGGGCTGGGTAAACGCAGCCTGTTGAATAAAACCATTTATCATCTGATGCCCTGTGCCGAGCAGAAGCTGACGCTTTGTACGCCCTATTTCAACCTGCCCGCGATCCTGGTCCGTAATATTATCTGGCTGCTGCGCCGGGGCAAAGACGTTGAAATCATCGTCGGCGACAAGACCGCAAATGATTTCTATATCCCGCAGGATCAGCCTTTTAAAATTATCGGCGCGTTGCCTTATCTGTATGAGATTAACCTGCGCCGCTTCCTCAGCCGCCTGCAATATTATGTCACCAGCGGTCAGCTGACCGTGCGGCTGTGGAAAGATGGCGAGAACAGCTACCATCTGAAAGGCATGTGGGTGGACGAAGAGTGGATGCTGATCACCGGCAACAACCTCAATCCGCGCGCCTGGCGGCTTGACCTGGAAAACGCCGTATTGATCCATGACCCGCTCCAGGAACTGGCCGCACAGCGCGAAAAAGAGCTGGCGCTGATCCGCGAACATACCACGGTTGTGCAGCACTATCGGGATTTGGAAAGCATTGCGGACTATCCGGTCAAGGTCAGAAAGCTGATCCGCCGCCTGCGACGTATCCGCATCGACAGGCTAATCAGCCGTATTCTGTAAGCCAGCTATACTAAGCCCTGTCAGTCATACAGGGCTTTTTTTATGCGCTTGCTTCCTCTTATTCTGCTTTGCTGTTCCGGCTGTAGCCATATGGCACAAGACAGCTGGACAGGTAAAGATAAAGCGGAACACTTCTTTTCTTCCGCGTTTCTTTCTGCGGCGGGCACCGCTTACGGCGAACGTCAGAACTGGCATGAAAGCCACAGCGGCGGTTTCGGCCTGCTGTTCTCCATCAGCCTGGGCACGGGCAAGGAGTTTTATGACAGTCGCGAAGCGGGTTCAGGCTGGAGCTTGAAAGATTTCAGCTGGGATATAGCCGGCGCTGCCACCGGCTATGCTCTCTGGAATACGGCTCGTTAAAGCTTCATCCCCTTCCCTTTCTTATGCAGCAGCAGCGATACCAGGAAGGCAACCGCGCCCATAGCGGAAACATACCAGAAAAAACTATTCTCGCTTCCCGCCGCCTTAAGCGACAGAGCCACATATTCCGCCGATCCGCCAAATAAAGCGTTAGCCACCGCATAGGAAAGCCCCACGCCCAACGCACGCACCTCTGGCGGGAACATCTCCGCCTTCAGGATACCGCTGATTGAGGTATAAAAACTGGTAATCAACAGGGCAAGCATGACCAGCGCAAAGGCGACCCAACTGCTTTGGACGTTTTGCAATATCGTCAGGATCGGCACGGTGCAGATCGCCGCCATGCCACCAAAGATCAGCATAGATCCTTTCCGGCCGATCTTATCGGAAAGCGCGCCGATCAACGGCTGGATCAGCATAAAGATAAAAAGTGCCGCCGTCATTAATGCGCTGGCGCTGCGCGTATCCATCCCTGAGGTATTCACCAGATACTTCTGCATATAGGTGGTAAAAGTATAAAAACTTAACGAACCGCCAGCGGTAAATCCTAATACCATTATAAATGCACGGCGGTGCTTCCAGAGCCCTTTTAACGATCCGGCATCCTGATGCGTGCGGCTTTTTTTGTCGGAGGTTTCATTTAAAGAACGGCGTAAATAGAGCGCGACAACGGCAAGTAGCGCGCCCAGCGCGAAAGGAATGCGCCAGCCCCATGCGCGTAAATCTTCATCGGATAAAAGCTGTTGCAGAACGACCACGGTCAGCAAAGCCAGCAGCTGACCGCCGATCAGTGTGACGTATTGGAATGACGCATAGAAGCCCTTTTTACCTTCAATCGCGACTTCACTCATATAGGTCGCGCTGGTGCCATATTCTCCTCCTACTGATAATCCCTGAAACAAACGAGCCAGCAGCAGAAGCGCGGGCGCCCAAACGCCGATCGCAGCGTAGCCTGGCAGGCAAGCGATAACCAGCGAGCCAAAACACATCATGCAAACAGAGATCAGCATGGAAGTTTTGCGCCCGTGTTTGTCGCCAATATAGCCGAACAGCCACCCGCCGACCGGTCGCATTAAAAAACCGGCGGCGAATACGCCTGCTGTTTGCAGCAGCTGCGTGGTGGCATTACCCGAAGGAAAAAAGATATGGGCGAAATAGAGGGAGCAGAAGGAATAGACATAAAAATCAAACCATTCAACAAGATTACCTGAAGAAGCGCCTACGATGGCCCAAATCCGTTGACGGGTAGTGATGACAGAAGTGCTGGCGGCGTCTGTCTTAGACGATGCGGCATCGAACATAATTCCTCCTCGCATTTTTCCTTGCTAATAATTAGCGTCAAAAGTGAAACAGCAACCAGCAGTAAACCGCACCCGCGTAATGTTAAGAATCTGTTTTTTCAGAGACGAATAGATTTGTGACGCAGATCCGTTTTAGCGCTGCTTTGCCGTGAGGAGAGCGTTCTTCTGACGACAAAAAGGAACTGGATGAGGGTATAAATGCTCGATGAAGGCATAACCGCAGAGGCGAGTCAGAAGATCGATAACAACTTTTATTTTGAGCAGTTAAATGATGCGAGAGTTCCGCCTGAAGAGAATAAAGCGCGGTTTTTATACGTGCCGGGCCGTAAAGGGAAATTCCGGGCCCCTGCGCGCTTTATCCGCAGCGGAGCCGCGTTTTCCCGGCGCACAAACGCAAAAAACCCCGACCGTGAGGTCGGGGTTATCGCAATTTGATGCCTGGCAGTCCCCTACTCTCGCATGGGGAGACCCCACACTACCATCGGCGCTACGGCGTTTCACTTCTGAGTTCGGCATGGGGTCAGGTGGGACCACCGCGCTAAAGCCGCCAGGCAAATTCGTTGTGCTGTCCTGTGTCTTTTGTGCTGATACTGCGTTGCCTGCGCTGGTAAACTCAGTCACATACTGAAGTATGCTCCTTCCTTCATCCGCAGCGGA
>NZ_JBGFFX010000022.1:0-28950 GCF_041224955.1 Erwinia aeris
CGAAGGTGGTCGTACCGTTGGCGCGGGTGTTGTTGCTAAAGTTATCGCTTAATCGCTGATAATATTTGACGCAACGCACAAGAAGAGGGCATCATTTGATGCCCTTTTTGCACGCTGTAACATAGAACCTGGCTCATCAGTGATTTTCAACCATAATCATTGCTGAGGCAGGCTCTGTAGCACGGCGTTATATGCCGAGTTTCGCCTGAGCGCATTATTCGGTTCGGTTGCCGCGTATTACGGGGCAAAATAGTTTCTGATCTATTGTGGCAGGTTGGTTTATGAGTGCTAATACCGAAGCTCAAGGGAGCGGGCGTGGACTGGAAACGGTAAAGTGGTTAGTGGTGGCGCTGCTGCTGCTCGTGGCCGTGGTTGGCAACTACTACTATCGTGAAGTCACCCTCCCGCTGCGCGCGCTGGCCGTTGTAATCCTGATCGCAGCAGCAGGTGGCATTGCGCTGCTGACGACGAAGGGCAAAGCAACCCTGGCTTTTGCCCGCGAAGCGCGCACAGAAGTTCGCAAGGTTATTTGGCCGACTCGTCAGGAAACGTTGCATACCACGTTAATCGTTGCCGCGGTTACTGCCGTGATGTCACTGATTTTGTGGGGACTGGATGGTATTCTGGTCCGTCTGGTATCGTTTATCACTGGCCTGAGGTTCTGAGATGTCTGAAGCTCCAAAAAAGCGCTGGTACGTCGTTCAGGCGTTTTCCGGCTTTGAAGGCCGTGTAGCCCAGTCGCTGCGCGAGCATATCAAATTACATAACATGGAAGAGCTTTTTGGCGACGTCATGGTGCCAACCGAAGAAGTGGTTGAAATCCGTGGCGGTCAGCGTCGCAAAAGCGAACGCAAGTTCTTCCCGGGCTATGTTCTGGTACAAATGGTCATGAACGATGCAAGCTGGCACTTAGTGCGCAGCGTGCCGCGCGTCATGGGTTTCATTGGTGGTACATCCGATCGTCCGGCACCTATTAGCGATAAAGAAGTCGACGCGATCATGAACCGCCTGCAGTCTGCTGGCGATAAGCCACGTCCGAAAACCCTGTTTGAACCAGGTGAAATGGTCCGCGTTAACGACGGTCCGTTTGCCGACTTCAACGGTGTGGTGGAAGAAGTGGATTATGAAAAAAGCCGCCTGAAAGTTTCCGTTTCCATCTTTGGCCGCGCTACGCCGGTTGAGCTGGACTTTGGACAGGTTGAGAAAGGCTGATCGGCCTGCATAAAATGTAAGCCGATAACCAGAATAACGGTTGCGGAAGGCGCGAAATTGCCCTACAATTTCGCGCCTTTTGTTTTTATGCGCTGCTACAGCGCGTGAATATTAATTACGGGGAGCTCTTTGCCGAGCGATTGAACCCAATAGAGGAATTATCATGGCTAAGAAAGTACAAGCCTACGTCAAGCTGCAGGTTGCAGCCGGTATGGCAAACCCAAGTCCGCCAGTAGGTCCGGCACTGGGTCAGCAGGGCGTTAACATCATGGAATTCTGTAAAGCGTTTAACGCCAAAACAGAATCCGTTGAGAAAGGTCTGCCGATCCCGGTTGTTATTACCGTTTATTCTGACCGTTCTTTCACCTTCGTTACCAAAACGCCTCCGGCAGCTGTACTGCTGAAGAAAGCGGCGGGTATCAAGTCTGGTTCCGGCAAGCCGAACAAAGACAAAGTAGGTAAAGTATCACGCGCTCAGGTACGTGAAATCGCAGAAACCAAAGCTGCGGACATGACTGGTGCTGACGTTGAAGCGATGACTCGCTCAATCGAAGGTACTGCTCGTTCCATGGGCCTGGTGGTAGAGGACTAAGAAATGGCTAAGCTGACCAAGCGCATGCGCGTGATCCGTGACAAAGTTGATGCAACTAAACAGTATGACATCAACGAAGCTGTCGCTCTGCTGAAGGAACTGGCAACGGCCAAGTTCGTAGAAAGCGTTGACGTAGCAGTAAACCTGGGCATTGATGCTCGTAAATCTGACCAGAACGTGCGCGGTGCAACCGTACTGCCACACGGTACCGGTCGTTCAGTACGCGTTGCCGTATTTACCCAGGGCGCAAACGCTGAAGCTGCTAAAGCAGCTGGCGCAGAGCTGGTAGGTATGGAAGATCTGGCTGACCAGATCAAAAAAGGCGAAATGAACTTTGACGTGGTTATCGCCTCTCCGGATGCGATGCGCGTTGTTGGCCAGCTGGGCCAGGTTCTGGGCCCACGCGGTCTGATGCCAAACCCGAAAGTTGGCACCGTAACGCCAAACGTTGCTGAAGCGGTTAAAAACGCTAAAGCGGGCCAGGTTCGCTATCGTAACGACAAAAACGGCATCATCCATACCACTATCGGTAAGGTTGATTTCGAGTCCGATAAGCTGAAAGAAAACCTGGAAGCCCTGCTGGTTGCGCTGAAAAAAGCGAAACCTTCTCAGGCGAAAGGCGTTTTCATCAAGAAAGTTAGCATCTCCACCACTATGGGTGCGGGTGTGGCAGTTGATCAGGCTGGCCTGAACGCTGTAGCTAACTAATCTGCTTTACGCGGGCGAAATTTTCGACTAGAATCTTTGGCCCGTTGTTCTGTAAATATACAGAACCTCTATTTAAGTCAATCGGACCGAGACAAGGCGGCAAAGCAGTGAATCGCCGGGAGCATAGCCCGCTATGTAACTGGTGTGAACGAGAGCGGCCAACGCAGTATCCGAATGACGCAGAATAGACAGAATTTTCGGTTGGAGCCTGGCCTTATCCAGGCCTCCGTCCAAGACCGCAGGTGTTTCGAAAGGAACTTAATTTCCTGCGTAGACGGTGACAGAACCTGAAGAATATTTTTATAGTCTTTGCTGGATTCTGCTCACCGTGTTTGAGCGCCTGCTGACTTCGGTCGCAGGTGATGTGAGTTCCGGGGGAATCCTTCCCCGGTCAAAATCCAGGAGCAAAAGCTAATGGCATTAAATCTTCAAGACAAACAAGCGATTGTTGCTGAAGTCACCGAAGTAGCCAAAGGCGCGCTGTCTGCGGTAGTTGCGGATTCCCGCGGCGTGACCGTAGACAAAATGACTGAACTGCGTAAAGCAGGTCGTGAAGCTGGCGTTTACATGCGTGTTGTTCGCAACACCCTGCTGCGCCGCGTCGTTGAAGGAACTCAGTTTGAGATCCTGAAAGACACGTTTGTTGGTCCGACCCTGATTGCATACTCTATGGAACACCCGGGCGCTGCTGCTCGTCTGTTCAAAGAGTTCGCGAAAGCGAATGCAAAATTTGAGGTCAAAGCTGCGGCCTTTGAAGGTGAGCTGATCACGGCGGCGAATATCGACCGTCTGGCAACTCTGCCAACTTACGAAGAAGCGCTGGCACGTCTGATGTCGACCATGAAAGAAGCCGCTGCAGGCAAACTGGTCCGCACCCTGGCTGCCGTACGCGACGCGAAAGAAGCTGCTTAAGCTTTTTGCCCGTTGCACTTTAACGTATAAACTATTTCTGATTCACAGGAACAATTGTCATGTCTATCACTAAAGATCAAATTCTGGAAGCAGTAGCGGCTATGTCTGTAATGGACGTTGTTGAGCTGGTTTCCGCTATGGAAGAAAAATTCGGCGTTTCTGCTGCTGCTGCTGTAGCTGTTGCTGCAGGCCCGGCTGAAGCTGCTGAAGAAAAAACTGAGTTCGACGTTGTACTGAAAGCTATCGGCGCTAACAAAGTTGCCGTAATCAAAGCCGTACGTGGCGCAACTGGTCTGGGCCTGAAAGAAGCTAAAGACCTGGTTGAGTCTGCACCTGCTGCCCTGAAAGAAGGCATCAGCAAAGACGACGCAGAAGCTCTGAAGAAATCTCTGGAAGAAGCTGGCGCAGAAGTTGAAGTTAAATAAGCCAACCTTTCAGGTTGCAGCCTGAGTTAATCAGGCTGACGGCTGGTGACTTTTTGGTCACCAGCCTTTTTGCGCTGTAGAGCGTCAGTGGCGTTTCACACCGTTTAGTCACTGATTTGCTTAATGTCTTTTTCTATCGACGCCTTAATATATTGCTTC
This sequence comes from Erwinia aeris, assembly GCF_041224955.1. Lineage (NCBI taxonomy): Bacteria > Pseudomonadati > Pseudomonadota > Gammaproteobacteria > Enterobacterales > Erwiniaceae > Erwinia > Erwinia aeris. The sequence goes on from NZ_JBGFFX010000022.1 coordinate 4,009, forward strand.
CCCGCAGGGTTCCCTGCCTTGCACGGCAACGAAATGATTTAAGAGTGATAGAAAGAGGTATTACGGAAGATGTTCATTCCGGCCCAACAAAATAGTGTTGCATGAACTGTCCCCCCTGGACGGACAGAGAGGTTCTACTTTTCAGCGAGCTGAGGAACCCTATGGTTTACTCCTATACCGAGAAAAAACGCATTCGTAAGGATTTTGGAAAACGTCCGCAGGTTCTGGACATTCCTTATCTCCTTTCTATCCAGCTTGACTCGTTCCAGAAGTTCATCGAGCAAGATCCGGAAGGTCAATATGGTCTGGAAGCGGCATTCCGTTCCGTATTCCCTATCCAAAGCTATAGCGGTAACTCTGAGCTGCAGTACGTCAGCTACCGTTTAGGCGAACCCGTCTTTGATGTTAAAGAGTGTCAGATCCGTGGCGTCACGTATTCTGCCCCTTTGCGCGTAAAACTGCGCCTGGTGATCTACGAGCGTGAAGCGCCGGAAGGCACCGTTAAAGACATCAAAGAGCAGGAAGTGTACATGGGCGAAATTCCGCTCATGACCGATAACGGTACCTTTGTGATCAACGGTACAGAACGCGTTATCGTTTCTCAGCTGCATCGTAGTCCTGGTGTCTTCTTTGACAGCGATAAGGGTAAAACCCACTCGTCGGGCAAAGTGCTGTATAACGCACGCATCATCCCTTACCGTGGTTCCTGGTTAGACTTCGAGTTTGACCCGAAAGACAACCTGTTCGTTCGTATTGACCGTCGCCGTAAGCTGCCAGCGACCATCATTCTGCGCGCGCTGAACTACACCACTGAGCAGATCCTTGACCTGTTCTTCGATAAAGTGGTGTATGAGATCCGCAACAACAAGCTGCAGATGGAACTGGTTCCTGAGCGCCTGCGCGGTGAGACTGCCTCCTTCGATATCGAAGCCAACGGTACTATTTACGTTGAGAAAGGCCGTCGCATTACAGCACGCCACATTCGTCAGCTGGAAAAAGATGGCGTTGAGCACATCGAAGTTCCGGTTGAATATATCGCGGGTAAAGTCGTCGCTAAAGATTACATCGACGAAAGCACCGGCGAACTGATCGTTGCCGCGAACATGGAGCTGTCGCTGGATCTGCTGGCCAAGCTGAGCCAGTCCGGCCACAAGCGCATTGAAACGCTGTTTACCAACGATCTGGATCACGGCCCGTACATCTCTGAGACCGTACGCGTCGACCCAACCACCGATCGCCTGAGCGCGCTGGTTGAGATCTACCGCATGATGCGTCCTGGCGAACCGCCAACGCGTGAAGCGGCTGAAAACCTGTTCGAGAACCTGTTCTTCTCGGAAGACCGCTACGATCTGTCAGCGGTTGGCCGTATGAAGTTCAACCGTTCTCTGCTGCGTGACGAGATCGAAGGTTCCGGTATCCTGAGCAAAGACGACATCATTGAAGTGATGAAGAAGCTCATCGGTATCCGTAACGGTATTGGCGAAGTGGATGATATCGACCACCTCGGCAACCGTCGTATCCGTTCCGTCGGCGAAATGGCTGAAAACCAGTTCCGTGTAGGTCTGGTTCGTGTTGAGCGTGCGGTGAAAGAACGTCTTTCCCTGGGCGATCTCGATACCCTGATGCCTCAGGATATGATCAACGCCAAGCCGATTTCTGCGGCAGTGAAAGAGTTCTTTGGTTCCAGCCAGCTGTCACAGTTTATGGACCAGAACAACCCGCTGTCTGAGATTACGCACAAGCGTCGTATCTCTGCACTTGGCCCGGGCGGTCTGACGCGTGAGCGTGCAGGCTTTGAAGTTCGAGACGTTCACCCGACTCACTACGGTCGCGTGTGCCCAATCGAAACGCCTGAAGGTCCAAACATCGGTCTGATCAACTCCCTGTCTGTTTATGCGCAGACCAACGAGTACGGTTTCCTGGAAACCCCATACCGTCGCGTTCGCGAAGGCGTGGTGACCGACGAAATTCATTACCTCTCTGCAATTGAAGAGGGTAACTACGTTATCGCTCAGGCAAACACCAACCTCGACGACGAAGGTCACTTCGTAGACGACCTGGTGACCTGCCGTAGCAAAGGCGAATCGAGCCTGTTCAGCCGCGACCAGGTTGACTACATGGACGTTTCCACCCAGCAGGTGGTTTCCGTCGGTGCGTCCCTGATCCCGTTCCTGGAGCACGATGACGCCAACCGCGCATTGATGGGTGCAAACATGCAACGTCAGGCGGTTCCGACTCTGCGCGCTGACAAGCCGCTGGTTGGTACCGGTATGGAACGCGCGGTAGCGGTTGACTCCGGTGTAACAGCCGTAGCGAAACGTGGTGGTACCGTTCAGTACGTGGATGCGTCCCGTATCGTTATTAAAGTTAACGAAGACGAGATGTACCCGGGCGAAGCCGGTATCGACATTTACAACCTGACCAAGTACACCCGTTCTAACCAGAACACCTGCATCAACCAGATGCCGTGTGTCAACCTGGGCGAGCCAATCGAGCGCGGTGACGTGCTGGCCGATGGTCCTTCAACGGATCTGGGCGAGCTGGCGCTGGGTCAGAACATGCGCGTCGCGTTCATGCCTTGGAACGGCTACAACTTCGAAGACTCCATTCTGGTCTCCGAGCGTGTGGTACAGGAAGATCGCTTCACCACTATCCATATTCAGGAACTCGCCTGTGTGTCTCGCGACACCAAGCTGGGGCCGGAAGAGATCACTGCTGATATCCCTAACGTGGGTGAAGCTGCGCTCTCGAAACTGGATGAATCCGGTATCGTTTATATCGGTGCGGAAGTGACCGGCGGCGACATTCTGGTTGGTAAGGTGACGCCTAAAGGCGAAACCCAGCTGACGCCAGAAGAGAAACTGCTGCGTGCCATCTTCGGTGAGAAAGCGTCTGACGTTAAAGACTCTTCTCTGCGCGTACCAAACGGCGTGTCCGGTACCGTTATCGACGTGCAGGTCTTTACCCGCGATGGCGTGGAAAAAGACAAGCGCGCGCTGGAAATCGAAGAGATGCAGCTGAAGCAGGCGAAGAAAGACCTGTCTGAAGAACTGCAGATCCTCGAAGCCGGCCTGTTCAGCCGTATCAACTACCTGCTGGTTTCCGGCGGCGTGGAAGCGGAAAAACTGGACAAGCTGCCGCGCGAGCGCTGGCTGGAACTCGGCCTGACCGACGAAGAAAAACAGAGTCAGCTGGAGCAGCTGGCGGAGCAGTACGACGAGCTGAAGCACGAGTTTGAGAAGAAACTCGAAGCGAAACGCCGCAAAATCACTCAGGGCGATGACCTGGCACCTGGCGTGCTGAAAATCGTTAAAGTGTATCTGGCCGTTAAACGTCAGATCCAGCCTGGTGACAAAATGGCAGGTCGTCACGGGAACAAAGGTGTTATCTCCAAGATCAACCCGATCGAAGATATGCCATACGATGAGAACGGCACGCCGGTCGATATCGTACTGAACCCGCTGGGCGTACCGTCACGTATGAACATTGGTCAGATTCTTGAAACCCACCTGGGTATGGCTGCTAAAGGCATCGGCGAGAAAATCAACGCCATGCTGAAAAAGCAGGAAGAAGTCTCCAAACTGCGTGAGTTTATTCAGCGCGCTTACGATCTGGGCACCGACGTGCGTCAGAAAGTAGACCTGAATACCTTCAGCGATGACGAAGTACTGCGTCTGGCAGAGAACCTGAAAAAAGGTATGCCAATCGCCACGCCAGTGTTTGACGGCGCGAAAGAGAGCGAGATCAAAGAGCTGCTGCAGCTCGGCGGCCTGCCTTCTTCCGGTCAGATTACCCTGTTTGATGGCCGTACCGGCGAGCAGTTTGAGCGTCAGGTTACCGTTGGCTACATGTACATGCTGAAACTCAACCACTTAGTGGATGACAAGATGCACGCGCGTTCTACCGGTTCTTACAGCCTCGTTACTCAGCAGCCGCTGGGTGGTAAGGCGCAGTTCGGTGGACAGCGCTTCGGTGAGATGGAAGTGTGGGCGCTGGAAGCATACGGCGCCGCCTATACCCTGCAGGAAATGCTGACCGTGAAGTCTGATGACGTCAACGGCCGTACCAAGATGTATAAAAACATCGTTGACGGCAACCATCAGATGGAACCGGGCATGCCGGAATCCTTCAACGTACTGTTGAAAGAGATCCGCTCGCTGGGTATTAACATCGAGCTGGAAGACGAGTAAGCACTCGAATTTGTACTGGTTACAGGACGCCCGGCCCCGGGCGTCCTGAGAAGTCTCACTCCGACGGGAGCTAATCCGTGAAAGACTTACTTAAGTTTCTGAAAGCGCAAACTAAGACCGAAGAGTTTGATGCGATCAAAATTGCGCTGGCTTCGCCAGACATGATCCGTTCCTGGTCTTTTGGTGAAGTTAAAAAGCCAGAAACCATTAACTACCGTACGTTCAAACCAGAACGTGACGGGCTTTTCTGTGCGCGTATTTTCGGGCCGGTAAAAGATTACGAATGCCTGTGCGGTAAGTACAAGCGTTTAAAACATCGCGGCGTGATCTGTGAGAAGTGTGGCGTTGAAGTTACACAGACCAAAGTTCGCCGTGAGCGTATGGGCCACATCGAGCTGGCTTCGCCGACTGCGCACATCTGGTTCCTGAAATCGCTGCCTTCGCGCATCGGTTTGCTGCTGGATATGCCGCTGCGTGACATCGAACGCGTGCTGTACTTCGAATCCTATGTGGTGGTTGAAGGCGGCATGACCAACCTTGAGCGCCGTCAGATCCTGACCGAAGAGCAGTATCTGGACGCGCTGGAAGAGTTCGGTGACGAATTCGACGCGAAAATGGGTGCGGAAGCGGTTCAGGCCCTGTTGAAAAACATGGATCTGGAGCAGGAATGCGAGCAGCTGCGTGAAGAGCTGAACGAAACCAATTCCGAAACCAAGCGTAAAAAGCTGACCAAGCGTATCAAGCTGCTGGAAGCGTTCGTGCAGTCTGGCAACAAGCCAGAGTGGATGATCCTGACCGTGCTGCCTGTACTGCCGCCGGATCTGCGTCCGCTGGTGCCGTTGGACGGCGGTCGTTTCGCTACTTCAGATCTGAACGATCTGTATCGTCGCGTTATCAACCGTAACAACCGTCTGAAGCGCCTGCTGGATCTGGCCGCACCTGACATCATCGTACGTAACGAAAAACGTATGCTGCAGGAAGCGGTCGATGCGCTGCTGGATAACGGTCGTCGCGGTCGTGCCATCACCGGCTCCAACAAGCGTCCTCTGAAATCTTTGGCCGATATGATCAAAGGTAAACAGGGTCGTTTCCGTCAGAACCTGCTGGGTAAACGCGTCGACTACTCTGGTCGTTCCGTTATCACCGTAGGGCCATACCTGCGTCTGCACCAGTGTGGTCTGCCGAAGAAAATGGCGCTGGAGCTGTTCAAACCGTTTATCTACGGCAAGCTGGAGCTGCGTGGTCTTGCTACCACCATCAAAGCCGCCAAGAAAATGGTTGAGCGTGAAGAAGCTGTCGTCTGGGATATCCTGGATGAAGTGATCCGCGAACACCCGGTCCTGCTGAACCGTGCGCCAACGCTGCACCGTCTGGGCATCCAGGCATTTGAGCCAGTGCTGATCGAAGGTAAAGCTATCCAGCTGCACCCGCTGGTCTGTGCGGCTTATAACGCCGACTTCGATGGTGACCAGATGGCTGTTCACGTGCCGCTGACGCTGGAAGCCCAGCTGGAAGCGCGTGCGCTGATGATGTCTACCAACAACATCCTGTCACCTGCGAACGGCGAGCCAATCATCGTTCCTTCACAGGACGTTGTACTGGGTCTGTACTACATGACCCGCGACTGTGTTAACGCCAAAGGCGAAGGCATGGTGCTGACCGGTCCAAAAGAAGCCGAGCGTATTTACCGCGCTGGCCTGGCGTCTCTGCACGCTCGCGTTAAGGTGCGTATCACCGAGCACGAGAAAAACGAGCAGGGCGAATGGACCTCAAAAACCAGCCTGATCGATACCACGGTTGGTCGTGCCATCCTGTGGATGATCGTGCCGAAAGGCCTGCCTTACTCCATCGTCAACCAGGCGCTGGGTAAGAAAGCGATCTCCAAGATGCTGAACACCTGTTACCGCATCCTGGGCCTGAAGCCAACGGTTATCTTTGCTGACCAGACCATGTACACCGGTTTTGCCTACGCGGCACGCTCTGGTGCGTCTGTAGGTATCGACGACATGGTGATCCCAGAGAAAAAAGTTGAGATCATCAGCGAAGCGGAAACCGAAGTGGCCGAGATCCAGGAGCAGTTCCAGTCTGGTCTGGTTACCGCGGGCGAACGCTACAACAAAGTGATCGATATCTGGGCTGCGGCCAACGAACGCGTTGCGAAAGCGATGATGGAAAACCTCTCTACCGAAGTCGTCATTAACCGTGACGGTGAGGAAGAGCGCCAGGTTTCCTTCAACAGCATCTTTATGATGGCCGACTCCGGTGCTCGTGGTTCTGCTGCGCAGATCCGTCAGCTGGCCGGTATGCGTGGCCTGATGGCTAAGCCAGATGGCTCCATCATCGAGACGCCAATTACCGCGAACTTCCGTGAAGGTCTGAACGTACTCCAGTACTTCATCTCGACCCACGGTGCTCGTAAAGGTCTTGCGGATACCGCACTGAAAACCGCGAACTCCGGTTACCTGACTCGTCGTCTGGTAGACGTAGCGCAGGATCTGGTGGTGACCGAGGACGACTGTGGCACGCACGAAGGCATCATGATGACTCCGGTTATCGAAGGTGGCGACGTGAAAGAACCGCTGCGCGAACGCGTACTGGGTCGTGTTACCGCAGAAGACGTGCTGAAGCCGGGTACGGCCGACATCCTGCTGCCACGCAACACCCTGCTGCACGAACAGCAGTGTGACCTGTTGGAAGAGCATTCTGTCGACAGCCTGAAAGTCCGCTCCGTAGTAAGTTGTGAAACTGACTTCGGCGTGTGCGCCCACTGTTATGGACGCGATCTGGCGCGTGGTCACATCATCAACAAAGGTGAGGCCATCGGCGTTATCGCAGCACAGTCCATCGGTGAGCCGGGTACTCAGCTGACCATGCGTACGTTCCACATCGGTGGTGCGGCATCGCGTGCGGCTGCTGAATCCAGCATTCAGGTGAAGAACAAAGGTACCATTAAACTCTCTAACGCCAAGTCGGTTACCAACTCCGCTGGCAAACTGGTTATCACCTCGCGTAACACCGAGCTGAAAATGATCGATGAATTCGGTCGTACCAAAGAGAGCTATAAGGTTCCTTACGGTTCTACCATGGCGAAAGGCGACGGCGAGCAGGTTGCAGCGGGCGAGACCGTAGCAAACTGGGATCCGCACACCATGCCAGTTATCACCGAAGTGAGCGGTTTCGTCCGCTTTACCGACATGATCGACGGCCAGACCATTACCCGCCAGACGGATGACCTGACCGGTCTGTCTTCTCTGGTGATCCTGGACAGCGCAGAGCGTACGTCCGGCGGTAAAGATCTGCGTCCTGCGCTGAAAATCGTTGATGCCAACGGCAATGATGTGATGATCCCAGGCTCCGATATGCCTGCTCAGTACTTCCTGCCGGGTAAAGCGATTGTGCAGCTGGAAGACGGCGTGAAAATCAGCTCGGGTGATACCCTGGCTCGTGTTCCGCAGGAATCCGGCGGTACCAAGGACATCACCGGTGGTCTGCCACGCGTTGCTGACCTGTTCGAAGCGCGTCGTCCGAAAGAGCCAGCAATCCTGGCGGAGATCAGCGGTATTATCTCCTTCGGTAAAGAGACCAAAGGCAAGCGTCGTCTGGTGATTACGCCGGTTGACGGTAGCGATCCGTACGAAGAGATGATCCCGAAATGGCGTCAGCTGAACGTGTTCGAAGGTGAACGCGTAGAGCGCGGTGACGTGGTTTCCGATGGCCCAGAGTCTCCACATGACATTCTGCGTCTGCGTGGCGTGCATGCGGTGACCCGTTACATCACTAACGAAGTGCAGGAAGTTTACCGCCTGCAGGGCGTTAAGATTAACGATAAGCACATCGAAGTCATCGTTCGTCAGATGCTGCGTAAAGCAACCATTGCAAGCGCGGGCAGCTCCGACTTCCTGGACGGCGAGCAGGTTGAAGTTTCACGCGTTAAGATTTCTAACCGTGAGCTGGAAGCCAACGGCAAAATCGCAGCGACCTATATGCGCGATCTGCTGGGTATCACCAAAGCGTCACTGGCGACCGAGTCCTTCATCTCCGCCGCTTCCTTCCAGGAAACGACGCGCGTACTGACCGAAGCAGCCGTTGCGGGCAAACGCGACGAACTGCGCGGCCTGAAAGAGAACGTAATCGTGGGTCGTCTGATCCCAGCCGGTACCGGTTACGCTTATCACCAGGATCGTATGCGCCGTAAAGCGGCAGGCGAAGCGCCTGTAGTTCCTCAGGTCACGGCCGACGAAGCGTCAGCCAGCCTGGCAGAACTGCTGAACGCGGGTCTGGGCGGCAACGACGATTAATCGTCTTTCCTGCTGACCGTAAAAACCCCACTTCGGTGGGGTTTTTTTATGCCTGAAATTTGAGGATGGGTCAGACAGCGTCGGGATATGGCCGTAAAAAAGCCGCCCCGGAAAGCGTTACCTATTGTTCGTCAGTCAGCGCCATGACGTATGGCCGTAAAAAAGCCGCCCCCGAAATCGTTACGTGTGATCGTAAAAAATCCGCCCCGGAGAGCGGCTTGCGGCCTGACTGCTCTGATTTACGTTAAACAGGATATGGATATTCGACAGGTGAATTTGCCAGGCTCCTTTTCCGCTTAACATCAGCGCCATGAATAACGTGACTAAAAAAAGTCCGTGGCGTTTTTTCATGGAAGATTCCCTTCTCAGGAACCGCTATCGTCTACTGCCCACCGGAACGCTGCAAACGAAACAAGCAGTGTGATTGACTTGTTTTTCGCGGTATCACAGAACCCGTTCCCTGAGTCCGGTGCCCTGCGGCAACAGGTGAAACGGCCCCGACGCAACGATAACAGCTACGACAATGAACAACATTTTATTATTGAAGAGATGCGAGTTATCACGCAGTAAGAAAGAAGTTGTTCCAGGTTATTACATGCGATAAGTGACGAAGCATGCAGAATCATCAAGTACTAAAAATTGGATAAAAATACGCTGGTTTTTTATACTTTATGACGATATATTGACCGGGTGGTTGACTTGTATTCGCATACCATCAGTACCTTTCAGAGCAGGACGGCAATCCTCTTCTGAAATAAAGAACCCCGCGCTGGCGGGGTTTTTTATTACTGAATACCCTGCATCCGTGGTTCGGCTGACCCGTTTTACCTGTATCGCTTAATGTCATCGCCGGTTAACCCGATATCTTTCAGCTGCGCATCGCTTAATCGCGCTAATATTTTACGGCTGTATACCTCCTGTCGCCAGGCCAGCCAGAGCCGCCGCGCCAGGCTGAACATCAGTACAAAGGGCGATGCTTTAAAAGGCTGCTCGCCGCCGTCTTACAATATTTTCCTGTGGCATCTGCTTTACCCGTCCGCAGGGCGGCTATCGAAGCGGCGCTACCTGATTTGTTGGTGAAGTAGCAAGAGGCGGGCCCGCGAGGGAAAACTGACGGGCCCGGACGCTTTTTCTCCAGCGTCGGCAGCGATTCTGGCAGCTTTAACAGGGCCAGTCATAACAAGAGTGGATTTATGGAAGTCGTGCCGCATATTTATCAGGCGCATTCATTTTTACGTTAAAAAATAAAAAGTAAGCGAAAACTAATTTTTTATTTATAAGATTTTTCACAGGTGGCTATTTTAAATCTTCATTGATTTATATTTTTGCTTCTCATTTCTTCCCTGAGCTTTCTCTTAAATCTATTAATGGCAATGTCTTAATATTGAGATGTTTATCTCACCTTGCTAAATTAATACAAATTCCCGCTGCCGGATACGCCGCGCTTTCCATTTGTCGCTCAGCACTGTCAGCCAGCTGCTGTGAGGTATTATGAATAAAAATAAGATAAAGGCCATGGTGCGCCCGGCGCTGAAAAATGCGGTTTCGCTACGCCTGCGTATAGAAAAAGCCTTATTAAAAAGGAAAAAATTAGCGGAATACAATCCTGCTCTGGAACAGGATATGGATATCGTTATTCATAACAGAACGCCCGGCGAAATTCCTGAACGGGTCTGGATGTTCTGGGCCGGCTCGACGCTGCCAAAGGAAATCCAGAGCTTTGTTGATAAGGTTGCGCGAGAGAACCCGGACTGGTCAGTAACGGTAGTGAATGACAGTAATCTGTCGCACTATCTGCCGGAGCTGGTCTTTACGCGGCAGGACATGCTGGTTGCCCACAGAAGCGACGTTATTCGCCTGGAGCTGCTGTATAAATATGGCGGCGTTTGGATGGATGCAAGCGTAATACTAAACCGCACGCTGGATGAATTTCTGGCGGTCAACGGCAACAGCCGTTATGACATGGTCGCCTTTTATCGCGATGTCTCCACTGTCGATCGGCGCTATCCGGTGATTGAAACCTGGTTTATGGCCGCCCCGAAAAAGAACCCGTTTATTGCAAGCTGGCTGCGCTATTTCCGCCCGATTATTACGCTGGGCGCGGCAGACATGTTTAAGCAGCTTCAACAGCTGCCCAATTATCAGGAACTGGTACAGAAAATTACCGATCCGCAATACCTTATTCTGAATATTACGCAGCAGCAGGCGCTGCGTGAATATAATGAGTACAACCTTTATTTAAGAAAGTGCGAGGCCAACGCGCTTTATTATCAGCGTCTGGTAAGCTGGGACGCCGTACAGCTTAGCCGGATGCTGATGATCGATCGCCTGCCGGATGTTCTGCCGCCTATCGTTAAGCTGACCGGGCTGGATCGGAAATACCTAAGCACTAATTTACGCTATGGCGCGGTAAATAAAGACAGCCTGTTGGGACAGGTGCTGTTTGCGGATGCGCCGGACAGAATGCCGGACATGCCGGATATGCCGATGCCCGGTATATCCGGCAGCGCAGGCGCTTAGGCTCCTCTGAACCAGGCAGGAGACGCAGGTCTTCTCGGTCCCGGTAGCGCAGGCGCTCAGGCTCTTCCCAGCCAGCTGTCCCAGTCTTTCCAGACCGGCTGCATGCCGGCACGGATCAGCGCTTCGGCTACCTGCCGCGGATGGCGATTATCGTGCGGCGAGAACTGTTCCAGCTCGCTTTGCGTCTCGGCGTAGCCGCCAGGCTGCGTTTTTGAGAAAGCGCTGATCGTATTGATCGCCAGCGGCACCACCTTGTCACGGAACTGCGGCGATTCGCGCGTTGACAGCGACTGCTCCACTTCCGGCGCAAACAGACGAAACGCGCAGATAACCTGTACCAGCTGGGCCTCATCCATGACTGAAGCAGGCTGAATGCCGCCAGCGCAGGGGCGCAAGCGAGGGAAAGCCACTGAATAGCGGCTTTGCCAGTACGTTTTCTGTAGCCACAGCAGATGTTCCGCCATCATATAACAGTCGGCGCGCCAGCTGTCAGAAAGGCCGATCAGCGCGCCCAGCCCGATCTTATCGATCCCCGCGCGTCCCAGCCTGTCCGGCGTTTCCAGCCGAAAGAAAAAGTCCTGCTTGTTGCCTTTCAGATGGTGCTGACCATACACCGTTGGATGATAGGTTTCCTGATAGACCAGCACGCCATCCAGCCCCAGCGTTTTCAGTTCCGTATACTCCTGCTGGCCCAGCGGCTGCACTTCCATCATCAGCGAGCTGAAATGCGCGCGGATGGCGGGAAGATGACGGCGAAAATAATCCATCCCAACTTTCGCCTGATGCTCACCGGTGACCAGCAGCAGCTGATCGAAGCCCATCGCCCGGATCGCCAGGCACTCGCGCTCGATCTCCTGCGCATCCAGCGTTTTACGCTTGATCCGGTTGCTCATAGAGAAGCCGCAATAGGTGCAGTCGTTGGCGCACAGGTTGGAGAGATAAAGCGGAACGAAGAGGTTTACGGCATGGCCGAAGCGCTGGCGCGTCAACAATTGCGCCTTACGGGCCATCGGTTCCAGCCAGGCCTGCGCGGCAGGCGAAAGCAGCGCCATCAGCTCCTCGCGGCCAACGACAGACGCATTCAGCGCCCGCTTCACGTCAGCCGAAGTTTTGCTGTTGATGCGCAGGTGGATATCGTCCCAGTCCAGCTGCTCCCACTGTGAGACGAAGCTTTTCATGGCGTCACTCCGCTTTGCAAAAAGCTGGTCAGCGGGCTGGTGGCGACGGCCTGCTGCTGCTGACTGCCCAGGCCGCTTTGCCGCGCCAGTTCGCCCGCTTCTACAGCGAGGCGGAAAGCGCGCGCCATCTGCACAGGATCGCGAGCAGAGGCCATGGCGGTATTCACCAGCACCGCATCGGCGCCCATTTCCAGCGCTTCGCTGGCGTGGCTGGGCGCGCCAATGCCTGCGTCAATCACCACCGGGACGCTGGCCTGCTCGATAATAATCGTCAGCAAATCCCGGGTTTTCAGCCCCTGATTGCTGCCAATCGGCGCGCCAAGCGGCATCACGGCGGCACAGCCCGCTTCTTCAAGCCTTCTGCACAGCACCGGATCGGCATGGCAGTAGGGCAGCACGGTGAAGCCTTCCCGCACCAGGGTTTCCGCTGCCTTCAGCGTTTCGACGGCATCGGGCAGCAGATAACGCACGTCGGGATGGATTTCCAGCTTCACCCAGCTCGTGCCCAGCGCTTCCCGCGCCAGGCGCGCGGCAAAAATGGCTTCTTCGGCGGTTTTCGCGCCGGAAGTATTGGGAAGAAGCTGCACGCCCAGCTGACGTAAAGGCGCCAGAATGCCGTCGTCGTCGCCGCGTAAATCCACGCGTTTCATCGCCATTGTCACCAGCTGCGTGCCGGATTCCCGAAGTGCATTGAGCATCACGGCAGGGTTGGAGAACTTACCTGTGCCGGTAAACAGCCGGGAAGAAAAGGTTTTATCAGCAATCTGTAGCATATTAACCTCCGGCGATAGCCTGGAAAATCACCAGGCTGTCGCCTTCCTGTAAAAGATGAGTGTCCCAGCGATCCCGCGGCACAATCTGCTGATTGACAGCCAGCGCGGTGCCAGAATGGCTATGGGCAAGCTGCGCCAGCAGCGCGGTCAGCGTCAGCGGCGCGACAAAAACGTGCGGCTCATCATTAATGATGATGTTCACGATGGCCTCCACATACCGGGCAGCCGGGGCTGCGCTCAAGGTCAAGCGTGCGCCAGGCCTGCGTTTTGCCGTCAAACAGCCGCAGCTTGCCGTCCAGCGCCGACGGCTGGCCGGCCAGCATCTTCAACGCTTCCAGCGCCTGCAGCGTGCCCATCACGCCGACCACCGGGCCGAGAACGCCTGCGGTGCGGCAGTTGCGCTGCGGCTCCGCTTTATCGGGCCACAGGCAGCAGTAGCAGCCACGCCGGAAAGGCGGGGTGATCGCCAGCAGCTGGCCGCCGAAACCGACCGCGCTGGCGCTGATCAGCGGCGTGCTGGCTGCGACGCAGGCGGCATTCACGGCGTGACGCGTCTGCATATTGTCGCTGCAGTCCAGCACCAGATCGACCCGCTGCGCCGTTTCCTGCAGCGTGGCGGCATCCATACGCTGCTCAAGCGCTATAAACTCGACCTGAGGATTCAGCGCCTGCAAACGATCCTTCGCCAGCGTGGCCTTTGGCTGGCCGATATCGCTGCTGCGGTAGAGGATTTGACGCTGCAAATTGCTGATATGCACCCTGTCGTCATCGGCCAGCAGCAGCTTGCCCACGCCGGCTGCGGCAAGATACGTCGCAGCCGGCGAGCCTAAGCCGCCCAGGCCGACAATCAGCACGCTGGCCGCCAGCAGCTTTTCCTGCGCCTGCGGGCCAAACTCCTCCAGCAGCAGCTGGCGGCTGTAACGCATAAAATCGCCGTCGCTAAGCATCAAGCGGCCCTCCGCTTCCTGCCAGCGCCAGCAGCTGCGCGGTGGCGGCCTGCCAGTCTGCCGCCTGGGTAATGGCACTGACCACGGCGATACTGCCGACGCCGGTTGCCAGCACGTCTGGCGCCCGCGCCAGCGAGATACCGCCGATAGCCACGGTTGAGACGTTCTGCAGGCGCCCGACATGCCGCTTCAGCTCCTGAAGCCCCTGAGGTGAAGAGGGCATAGCTTTAGTTTGCGTAGGAAAGACGTGTCCCAGCGCGATGTAGGATGGGCGCTCGGCCAGCGCGCGATCCAGTTCCGCGTCATCATGCGTGGATAACCCCAGCCGCAGCCCGGCGCGGTGGATCGCATCCAGATCGGCAATAGCCAGATCTTCCTGGCCCAGGTGTACGCCATAGGCGCCATGCTGAATCGCCAGCCGCCAGTAATCGTTGATAAACAGACGGGCCTGATAGCGTTTACCCAACTCGATGGCCGCGGCGATATCCTGTTCCACCGCCGCTTCCGGCAGATCTTTAATGCGCAGCTGGATAGTGCGCACGCCAGCCGCCAGCAAACGCTCGATCCAGATGACGCTGTCCACCACCGGATAAAGCCCCAGCCTGGCTGCCGTCAGGGGAAAAGCGCTACGGCTCATTATTTTTCCTCCTGCGTTAAGGCATCCATGGCATGGTAAAGCTCGCCGCCACGACGGCGGAACGTCTCTGACATCTCCGCCATCCCGATCGCTATCGGCTCTGCTTCCGCCTCCTGTTTTGCTGCGTATTCGCGGACTTCCTGGGTGATTTTCATCGAGCAGAATTTCGGGCCGCACATGGAGCAGAAGTGGGCAACCTTACCGGACTCCTGCGGCAGCGTTTCATCGTGGAAAGCGCGTGCGGTATGCGGATCCAGCGCCAGGTTGAACTGATCTTCCCAGCGGAATTCAAAACGCGCTTTCGACATGGCGTTGTCACGGATCTGCGCGCCGGGATGGCCTTTGGCAAGATCCGCCGCGTGGGCCGCGATCTTGTAGGTAATCAAACCTTGTTTGACATCTTCTTTATTCGGCAGGCCCAGATGTTCTTTCGGCGTAACGTAGCAGAGCATGGCGCAGCCGAACCAGCCAATCATCGCCGCGCCGATGCCGGAGGTAAAATGGTCGTAGCCAGGCGCGATATCGGTAGTCAGCGGGCCAAGCGTATAGAAAGGCGCCTCGTGGCAGTGTTCGAGCTGCTCGGTCATATTGCGTCTGATCATTTGCATCGGCACGTGTCCCGGCCCTTCAATCATCACCTGCACGTCATATTCCCAGGCGATTTTCGTCAGCTCGCCCAGCGTGCGCAGCTCGGCAAACTGCGCCTCGTCGTTGGCATCCTGTATTGAGCCAGGACGCAGGCCGTCACCCAGCGACAGCGAGACGTCGTAAGCGGCGCAGATCTCGCAAATGTCACTGAAGCGTTCGTAGAGAAAGCTTTCACGATGATGCGACAGGCACCACTTCGCCATAATGGAGCCGCCGCGCGAAACGATGCCGGTCAGGCGTTTCGCCGTCATCGGCACATAGCGCAGCAGCACGCCGGCATGGATGGTGAAGTAATCCACGCCCTGTTCAGCCTGCTCCAGCAGCGTGTCGCGGAATATTTCCCAGTTGAGGTCTTCCGCCACGCCGTTGACTTTTTCCAGCGCCTGATAGATCGGCACCGTACCAATCGGCAGCGGGCTGTTGCGCAGGATCCACTCGCGGGTTTCATGGATATTTCGCCCGGTGGAGAGGTCCATCACCGTATCCGCTCCCCAGCGTGCCGACCAGACCAGCTTTTCGACCTCTTCTTCAATCGAAGAACTGACCGCAGAGTTGCCGATATTGGCGTTGATCTTCACCAGGAAATTGCGGCCGATAATCATCGGCTCCGATTCAGGATGGTTGATATTGGCCGGGATAATCGCGCGTCCGGCAGCCACTTCCTGACGAACAAACTCGGCGGTGATATTTTCCGGCAGCCGCGCGCCAAAATCCTGTCCCGGATGCTGCTGCAACAGCACCTCGCTGCGAACGCGCTCGCGGCCCATGTTTTCGCGCAGCGCGATAAATTCCATTTCCGGCGTGATAATGCCCTGGCGCGCGTAGTGCAGCTGCGTGACGCGGCGACCAGCCTGTGCGCGGCGCGGCCGCGGCAGATTCTCAAAGCGCAGATGATCAAGCCCTTCGTCCGCCAGACGCTGCTGCGTATAAACGGAGCTTAATTGCTCAATCGGTTGCGTATCGGCGCGCTCTGCAATCCAGCTTTCCCGCAGCCTGGCGATACCGGCACGCACGTCAATAGCGGCGTCGGGATCGCCATAAGGGCCGGCGGTATCGTAAACCGGCACCGGTTCGTTTTCTTCAAACTGTGGATTGTCTTTGCCGCCGCCGGTCAGGGTGGGCGAGAGCTGAATTTCACGCATGGGAACGCGCAGATCGGCTCGCGAACCGGTCAGATAAATGCGTCTGGAATTGGGGAAAGCGGTGCCCTGTAAAGCAGCGATAAACTGCTGCGCTTCAGCACGCTGTTCGCGGCGGTTGGATTTCTTAACCTGGGTAGACATAGCAAGTTCCTGACTTAAGGGAAATTTGCTTGTCCGGAGTTCGGAGGAGTAAGCGCAGAGCCGATGGCCCTGACCTGGATCTTTACTCTTGTTCCCTTCGCAGGTTCTAACCTGATCAGGTTCCGCGGATCCCGAATTAACGGTCTCAGCCCCGAGGGGCACTCCGACAAGAAGAAGTCTGGCTTTCGCCAGAGGCAATCATGCGATTGCCTTTTCAGCATAAAGGGGCGTTATGGAAAGCTCAAGGGATTAAACAGTTAACTTTTCAGGCAGGACGAGCCATCGCAGAGTCATTAGCGGCGGACTTATCCGCATACTTCTCCAGCGCCAGCTGAATAAATTTATCTTCCAGGGTGAAGCGGGCTTCCAGCGCTTCGCCGACGATCGACAGCGCCTGCTGGAACTCCAGATAGTTATCGTGATCGATGGCGTTTTCCAGATGGGCGTCGTAAATCGCCATAATCTGTTCGGTATTCGCCTGTAGCGAAGGATAAATCAGCGCCGCTTTGGCCAGCTGGTCGGTGCCTTCCATTTCCTGAATAAACCGTTCGTACGCCGTGAAGTGGCCGGTTGAGAGATAATCAACCAGGCTTTGACAGAAGTTATCCAGCGCCTCTTCGTCGAGCGTAGTCAGCGATTCTTTGTTAGGCTTCATGCCAACCATTTGATAATAAGCAACTAGCAGCTGCTTGCGGGAGTTAAGGCAAAAGTCTACCAGTTCGCTGCATCCGCCTACGCGTGAGGCTAAAACTTCCAGCTGGTCAAGCATGAGTAACTCCAAAAGTGTTATTTTAACTGTCTATCCCAATCCGGTAAGTGCGTGAAGTGAGGATGAGCAATTTATGGAACTTGAGATTTCAAGCGTAGACGCTGGCTGGTGGATTGTCAGCCATGAACAGAAACTTTGGCTGCCAAAAGGTCAATTACCGTACGGAAACGCACAAGATTTAGGCCTGGCCGGCTCGAAAGGCGCGCTGATTGGCGAATGGCAGGGCGAACCTGTACGGCTGATTAGCGAAAATCGTCCGGAAGGGATGGCGTCGCTGCGGCAGCTGCTCGATCAGGATCCCGCCCTGTTTCAGCTGGCGGGACGCGGCATCCAGCTGGCCGAATTTTATCGCTCGCATCAGTGGTGCGGCTACTGTGGACACGCGATGCATCGCAGCAAAACGGAATGGGCCTGCCTGTGTGGCCACTGCCGCCAGCGCTATTATCCGCAAATTGCGCCCTGCATCATCGTGGCCATTCGTCGCGGCGATGAAATCCTGCTGGCTCAGCATACCCGACACCGCAACGGCATCTACACGGTGCTGGCGGGTTTTGTGGAGGTAGGCGAAACGCTGGAGCAAACCGTAGCGCGCGAGGTGATGGAGGAGAGCGGCATCAAGGTGAAAAACCTGCGCTATGTTTCCTCGCAGCCCTGGCCTTTCCCGCAGTCATTGATGATGGCGTTTATGGCCGACTACGACAGCGGCGAGATCAACATTGATCCCAAAGAGCTGCTGGATGCCAACTGGTATCGCTACGACGCCTTGCCACAGCTGCCGCCGGCGGGAACGGTGGCCCGTCGGCTGATAGAAGACACCGTCGCGCTCTGCCGCGCCGCTGCGGAATAACTGATATACTGTGCGTCTGAATGAAAAAGAGTCCTGAAGATGAGTGAACTGAAGAACGATCGTTATTTGCGTGCTCTGCTGCGTCAGCCGGTAGACGTTACGCCCGTATGGATGATGCGTCAGGCCGGACGGTATTTGCCGGAGTACAAGGCGACGCGCGCCCAGGCCGGCGACTTTATGTCGCTGTGTAAAAATGCTGAGCTGGCCTGTGAAGTCACGCTGCAACCGCTGCGTCGCTACGCGCTGGATGCGGCGATCCTCTTCTCTGATATCCTGACCATCCCTGATGCGATGGGGCTGGGACTCTATTTTGAAGCTGGCGAAGGCCCGCGCTTCTCCTCGCCTGTGACCTGCCGTGCGGACGTCGAAAAACTGCCCGTGTTCGATCCCGAACAGGAGCTGGGCTACGTGATGAATGCGGTGCGCACCATTCGTAAAAATTTACAGGGCGCGGTGCCGCTGATCGGTTTTTCCGGCAGTCCGTGGACGCTGGCGACCTACATGGTGGAAGGTGGCAGCAGTAAGGCCTTCACTAAACTGAAAAAAATGATGTATGCCGAGCCGGAAACCCTGCATCTGATGCTGGATAAGCTGGCCGACAGCGTTACGCTCTATCTGAACGCACAGATCCGCGCGGGCGCGCAGTCGGTGATGATTTTCGACACCTGGGGCGGCGTGCTGACCGGGCGCGACTATTTGCAGTTCTCCCTGCACTACATGCATAAAATCGTCGATGGCCTGCAGCGTGAAAACGACGGTCGCCGCGTGCCCGTGACGCTGTTTACCAAGGGCGGCGGCCAGTGGCTGGAAGCGATGGCGGAAACCGGCTGCGACGCGCTTGGTCTGGACTGGACCACCGATATTGGCGAGGCGCGTCGACGCGTTGGCCATAAAGTGGCGCTGCAGGGCAACATGGATCCTTCTATGCTTTATGCCACGCCTGCCCGTATTGAGCAGGAAGTGGCGGGCATTCTTCAGGGCTTCGGCAACGGCACGGGCCACGTGTTCAACCTGGGTCACGGCATTCATCAGGATGTTCCGCCGGAACACGCGGGTGCTTTTGTGGAGGCCGTCCACAAACTGTCAGGACAGTATCACCAGGATTAACTATGGATATACAGGCATTAAAGCAGGAACAGACGACGCGTGCGGCGGAAGTGGTACGCGCTGATGATTTTGACGTAATGCCACCGCGCTATATCGCCGGGGCGGACGTGGGGTTTGAGCAGGGCGGCGAGGTCACGCGCGCCGCGCTGGTGCTGTTGGAGTATCCGTCGCTGAAGCTTATTGAGCATCGCGTCGCGCGGATAGCCACCACCATGCCTTATATCCCCGGCTTTCTCTCGTTTCGCGAATATCCCGCTCTGCTGGCCGCCTGGGAGCAGCTGGAGCAAAAACCCGATCTGCTGTTTGTCGACGGTCAGGGCATCGCGCATCCGCGCCGTCTTGGCGTCGCCAGCCACTTTGGCCTGCTGGTGGATGTGCCGACTATTGGCGTGGCGAAACGCCGGCTATGCGGCAAGTTCGAGCCGTTAGGCGACGAGCCGGGCTCCCGACAGCCGCTGATCGACAAAGGCGAACAGATTGGCTGGGTGCTGCGCAGCAAAAAACGCTGCAATCCGCTGTTTATTTCGCCAGGCCACCGCGTCAGTAACGATACGGCGCTGCACTGGGTGGAGACCTGCCTGCAGGGCTACCGTTTGCCGGAACCGACGCGCTGGGCCGATGCCGTGGCGTCCAACCGGCCCGCTTTCGCCCGTCTCGGCATCCCGCTATAACGGTGTGAGGCGCCGGCTTTTCGGTTACACTGCAGCCCGCGCACTTTTGTTTAAGAGATCCCAACATGTTACGTAATCCGATTCACCTGCGGCTGGAAAAACTGGAAAGCTGGCAGCACGTTACTTTTATGGCCTGCCTGTGCGAGCGCATGTATCCCAATTACTGGGCTTTTTGCCGCCAGACCGAGTTTGGCGACGGCCAGCTTTATCGTCGTATTCTCGATTTGGTCTGGGAAACGCTGCTGGTGAAAGATGCCAAAGTGAATTTTGACTCGCAGCTGGAAAAGCTGGAAGAAGCCATTCCGGCGGCGGAGGATTACGATCTGTACGGCGTTTATCCAGCCATCGACGCCTGCGTCGCGCTGAGCGAACTGCTGCATTCCCGTTTGAGCGGTGAAACCCTGGCGCACGCTATTGCCGTCAGCGAAGCTTCAATCACCTCTGTAGCGATGCTGGAAATGACCCAGGCCGAACGTGAAATGACCGAGGAAGAGCTAAAAGCCAATCCTGCCGTTGAAGAGGAATGGGACATCCAGTGGGAGATTTTTCGCCTGCTCAGCGCCTGTGAGGAAAGGGATCCAGAACTGATAAAAGGACTGCGTTCTGACCTGCGGGAATCAGGGATTAGCAATATCGGTATAAATTTTCAGCAGTAAGGCGATAAAACGTGACTTCAGGCCTGATTTGTAGCGCCTTAAGGCTTCACATTCGCCCCCAGTCTGGTCTACATTTGTGGGGCTGAAAAAAGTGGCTATCGGTGCGTGTATGCAGGAGAGTGCCAGAAACTGGTTTTTCCCTCGCACTCGATGCTTAGCAAGCGATAAATACACTGTAAGGATAACTTATGAACAAGACTCAACTGATTGATGTAATTGCGGACAAAGCGGACCTGTCTAAGACCCAGGCTAAAGCTGCACTGGAATCCACTCTGGCTGCGATTACTGAGTCTCTGAAAGAAGGTGATGCTGTACAACTGGTTGGTTTTGGTACTTTTAAAGTTAACCACCGTGCTGAGCGTACTGGCCGCAACCCGCAGACCGGCAACGAAATCAAAATTGCAGCTGCAAACGTACCGGCATTCGTTTCTGGTAAAGCTCTGAAAGACGCTGTTAAATAATCGACAGTGAAAAGTTTTAAACAGGGGGGCGTTAAGCCCCTTTTGTTAAGGCTTTTTAGCTGTTTCTGCCAGGACAGCTTGTGACGCTTTTCTCTCGTTCCCTTTTGCCGTTCCTGCTGCTGTTAGCAGGCTGTAGTTCACGGCAGATGCCTGATTTTACCGCCAGCGGCTATCTTGCCGATCGCGGCGCCGTGCGTATCTGGCGCAAAACGCCTTCCCCACAGTCAACCCATCTGCAAACGGTCTATACCCCTTTTACCGAGCCGGTAACGGAAACCACGGACTACCAGTGGCAAGAGGGCAAACTGATTTCTGTTGAACGCAAAATCGTGGGCGCAAATCCTGAAAGCGTGACGCTACGCTTTGACCAATCCGGTCGCCTGAGCTTTATGCAGCGCCAGCTGGCGAATCGACGGGAAGCGCTGACGGCTGATGCTATCGCGCTCTACCAGTTTGATGCCGGACGTATGCTGACTATCAGCGACGATTTGCTACGCGGACGCGTAAGGCTATTACAGGGAGAGTGGATGCCTTCGGGCGCGGTCAGGTTATGCGGAGGCGGTAAGGCTTCGCCTGGCTTCGACAGCAACGCAGTGCGTTATATCACCCAGCATCAGCAGGGATCGGGCGAACCGCTCAGCATTGCCTGGCTGGAAGCGCCGGGCGGCACGCAGCTGCTGCTGGCGACGCCGGAAGACCTTTGTCAGCAACAGCCGCAGGCCGACAGCTTTTAATCGGCTGCCAGCTTGAGAGAGAAGGGGACAGTGCTGCCCCCTGAATCACTCTTATTTACGCCCGATAGCGCGGTAGCCGATATCCGTGCGGCAGAAGCTGCCATGCCAGGAGATGTGCTTAGCCAGTTCGTAGGCATGTTTTTGCGCCGCCGCAACATCTTCGCCCAGCGCGGTCACGCATAATACGCGTCCGCCGTTTGTCACCACCAAATCGTCCTGCATTTTGGTTCCGGCGTGGAAAACCTTGCCGTCCGGCGTCGCTTCCAGCGGCAAGCCGTGGATCTGGTCGCCAGTGGCGTAATCGCCAGGATAGCCGCCCGCCGCCAGCACCACGCCCAGCGAAGGACGCGGATCCCAGACGGAGTCTTTGCTATCCAGCTTGCCGTCAACGGCGGCAAGGCAAAGATCGACCAGGTCGGACTGCAGGCGCAGCATGATCGGCTGGGTTTCCGGGTCGCCAAAGCGGCAGTTAAATTCAATGACTTTCGGCTGGCCGCTGTTATCGATCATCAGGCCGGCATAAAGGAAGCCGGTATAGACGTTGCCTTCGGCCGCCATGCCGCGGACGGTCGGCCAGATAACCTCGTCCATAACGCGCTGGTGGATTTCATCGGTCACGACCGGGGCCGGCGAATAGGCACCCATGCCGCCGGTATTAGGGCCGGTATCGCCATCGCCCACGCGTTTATGATCCTGACTGGTCGCCATCGGTAGCACGTTCTCGCCGTCAACCATCACGATAAAGCTGGCTTCCTCGCCGTCCAGAAACTCCTCCACCACGATACGGTGCCCGGCATCGCCAAAGGCGTTTCCGGCCAGCATGTCTTTAATGGCGGCTTCCGCTTCTTCCAGCGTCATTGCGACAATCACGCCTTTGCCCGCCGCCAGGCCGTCTGCCTTGATCACAATCGGCGCGCCCTTACTGCGCGTATAGGCCAGCGCGGCCTCGACGTCGGTGAAGTTCTGGTATTCCGCCGTCGGGATTTTATGGCGGGCCAGGAAATCCTTGGTGAACGCTTTAGAACCTTCCAGCTGCGCGGCAGCCTGGGTCGGGCCAAAGATCTTCAGCCCGGCCGCGCGAAAAGCATCGACTATGCCAATGACCAGCGGCGCTTCCGGCCCAACGATAGTCAGATCGATGTGCTCACGCTGTGCAAAATCCAGCAGTGCAGGGATATCGGTCGCGCCGATAGCGACGTTTTGCAACGCCGGCTCCAGCGCGGTGCCGGCATTGCCCGGCGCGACAAAAACGGTTTCCGCCAGCGGCGACTGCGAAGCTTTCCACGCCAGCGCGTGCTCACGGCCGCCATTGCCAATCACTAAAATTTTCATTGTCGGTTCCTTATTAATGGCGGAAGTGGCGCATATTGGTGAAAATCATGGCAATGCCGTGTTCATCAGCGGCGGCAATTACTTCTTCATCGCGAATCGATCCGCCAGGCTGGATAACGCAGCTCACGCCCGCCGTCGCCGCCGCATCAATACCGTCACGGAACGGGAAGAAGGCGTCAGAGGCCAGCGCGCAGCCTTCCACGACCAGACCTTCATCTTTTGCTTTGATACCGGCAATTTTGGCGGAGTAAACGCGGCTCATCTGGCCTGCGCCAATCCCGACGGTCATATTGTCGCGCGCATAAACAATGGCGTTGGATTTTACAAACTTGGCGACTTTCCAGCAGAACAGCGCATCGCGTAGCTCCTGCTCTGTTGGCTGACGTTTGGTCACGACGCGCAGCTGGCTTGCTTCCACCATGCCCAGATCGCGATCCTGTACCAGCAAACCGCCGTTCACGCGCTTGAAGTCCAGCCCGGCCTGACGCTGCTGCCACTGGCCGCAAATCAGCACGCGCACGTTCTGCTTAGCCGACGTCACCTTCAGCGCGGCTTCGCTGGCGGAGGGCGCAATAATCACTTCAACGAACTGGCGGCTGATAATTGCCTGAGCGGTCGCTTCGTCCAGCTCACGGTTAAAGGCGATAATGCCGCCGAAGGCAGAGGTAGGATCGGTTTTGTAAGCCAGCTCGTAAGCGCCCAAAGCCGAATCGCTAACCGCCACGCCGCAAGGGTTAGCGTGTTTGACAATCACGCAGGCCGGTTCGCTGAACTCTTTTACGCATTCCAGCGCCGCATCGGTATCGGCAATGTTGTTATAAGAAAGCGCTTTGCCCTGAACCTGCTGCGCCGTGGCGACCGAAGCCTCAGTCACATTCTCTTCTATATAGAAGGCGGCATCCTGATGGCTGTTTTCGCCGTAGCGCATATCCTGCTTCTTAATGAAGTTCAAATTCAGCGTACGCGGGAAGCGTCCGGCAGGCTCGCGGGTTTCGCCATGATAGGCCGGAACCAGGCTGCCGAAGTAGTTGGCGATCATGCTGTCGTAAGCAGCGGTATGCTCGAAAGCTTTAATAGCCAGATCGAAGCGGGTAGCCAGCTGTAGTGAGTTATCGTTGGCGTCCATCTCGGCAATCACCGCGTCGTAGTCGCTGCTCTTTACAACGATAGCTACGTCTTTATGGTTCTTGGCCGCGGAGCGCACCATCGTCGGGCCGCCGATATCGATATTCTCTACCGCATCTTCCAGCGAGCAGCCTTCGCGCGCCACCGTCTGTGCAAAGGGATAAAGGTTAACGACCACCATGTCGATAGGGGCGATGCTGTGCGCCTGCATGATGGCATCGTCCTGGCCGCGACGTCCCAGAATGCCGCCGTGAACTTTCGGATGCAGGGTTTTGACGCGTCCATCCATCATTTCCGGGAAACCGGTATAGTCAGACACTTCGGTAACGGGCAGGCCGGCCTCGGCCAACAGACGAGCAGTGCCGCCCGTGGAGAGCAGCTCCACACCACGCGCGGAAAGCGCCTGTGCAAATTCGAGGATACCGGCTTTGTCGGACACGCTGAGCAGAGCGCGGCGTACAGGACGAGGTTGTTGCATGAGGTTTTATCCCTTGGCTTTGGTTCGCATAGATAAGAGCGTTACATCAATCTTAGCTTTTCCCCTCCTTTATAAAGAAAGAAGCAGCGAAGATTCAGGTAACGCCCCCAAATGGGGGCCGGGATTTTTCCGGGGCATTGTAGCGAAAACGTTTGCGTGATGCTCGTCTAAATTTGTTCTTACCGCCGGATGTGGATAACTTTGTGGGTAAATGCGTATAAATAGCCCTTTTGCTGTGGAATGCAGCGAACGCGCTATTTTTCTAAAATTAGGGGTTGTCAGCCGCCA
>NZ_JBGFFX010000023.1:0-27450 GCF_041224955.1 Erwinia aeris
TGTAAGCCGTTGTGCCGTCTCAGTGGTTGCGCATTATAGGGATCCGTTCGGATAGCACAACCCTTTTTTTGATCTTTCTTTTCGACCGCTGATTTTTCACGCTTATCGTTGTGATAACGGACAATTTGCACAAAAATAGCGCTGATTTTAGTGAAGTTATTGATCGTTATTAGCCTGGGATGCCAGGCTTCATGGATCCTTTTATAAATGAGAGGCAGCTATGTCCGGAAATTTACGTCCTTATAAAGATACGTATCCCCAATGCGGCGAACGCGTCATGGTCGATGCTTCAAGCGTGGTGGTTGGTGAGGTGCAGTTAAATGATGACGTCAGTATCTGGCCGTTGGTTGCCATCCGGGGGGATGTAAATCGCGTTGTTATCGGTAAACGCAGTAATATTCAGGATGGCAGCGTACTGCATGTTACCCACAGGTCTTCTGCTAACCTGGAAGGCTTTCCGCTGATGGTCGGGGAAGATGTTACGGTTGGCCATAAGGCCATGCTCCATGGTTGCAGCATTGGTAATCGTGTACTGGTTGGCATGGGCTCGATACTGCTGGATGGCGTAATAGTAGAAGACGACGTCATGATTGGTGCAGGTAGCCTGGTACCGCCGGGTAAACGGCTGGCCAGCGGCTTTCTTTATTTAGGCAGCCCGGTAAAACAGATTCGGCCGCTTACTGAAGCTGAAATCAGCGGCCTGCTTTATTCATCTAACAACTATGTGAAATGGAAAGATGACTATCTGGCTCAGGAAAGCCAGATCCAGCCCTGAGCGTCTTCCTTTTCCGCCTTGATCGCCGCTTCTGCTTCCTCCTCCAGATCCCAACGATGTTGGCGGAAGCTTTCTATTACTTCTTTATCTTTACCAAAGCGGCGGATCAGCGATTCGCCGTCAATGGCGCAAAGGATCTGAAAGCCGTTGACCAAAGCGGGAAAGCAGATGGCGTTCGCCGACTCATCCCACCATTCACGATCGGGAAACAGGATCGCCTGGTTCATCCCTGAAGTTCCGCCTGCAAAGTAGCAATCACGGGCGCGACATCAGGAAACACATCGTGCCATAAAAAGAATGACCAGGCCGCCTGCCCTACCAGCATTCCAAGCCCGTCCGCCCTATGCGTTGCGCCCCGCTCCCGGCACCAGTGCAGAAACGGCGTTGCGCCAGGCTGATAAAACATATCGTAGCAGCGGGTTTGCGGGCCGATTAGCGATGCCGGTATAGCCGGTATTTCTCCGCCAACGCCGCTGGAAGTGGCATTGATAATAAGATCAAACTGCCTTGCCTCCAGGCTGTCCATCGGTTCGGCAGTGATTTCGCCAGCCTGCCGAAAAAGCTCAGCTAATGTCTGCGCCTTCGCCAGCGTGCGGTTAGTAATAGTCAGATCACAGCGCAAAGACAGCAGAGGCAGGATCACACCGCGAGCAGCGCCGCCCGCGCCCACCAGCAGTACCCGGTCGCCAGGCTTGATCAACGACAGTCTTTCTAAATCGGTCAGCAGACCAATCCCATCGGTGTTGTCGCCCAGCAGCCGCCCGTCGTCCAGCTTCTTTATAGTATTGACCGCGCCCGCCAGCGAAGCCCGCTCGGTCAGTTCATCCACCAGCCGGTAAGCCTGCTCTTTAAAAGGCAGCGTCACGTTAGCGCCCGCGCCGCCCTGAGCAATAAAGTCCGCTACTGAACGATCGAATTCATCCACCGGCGCGCAAATACGACCGTAGGGATGAGGGATGCCGGTCTGCTCTGCAAAAAGCTGATGGATCCGTGGCGACTTGCTGTGATTAATCGGATTACCGAATACCGCAAAATTTCGCATTGTTTATCCCTGTCGAATCAGTTCGCCGGTTAAAGCATCGCGAATTTCAGAAGGATTGTTCCGTCCGCCTGTCTCAGACTGCAAAACGGGGAAATCTTTACCAAACTGCTGATGAACTTCCGCAGCGTGGCGGCAAGGCGGCAGGCCGGTAAGGTTGGCACTGGTGGACACCAGCGGCTTGCCGAAAGCCTCGCATAGCTGACGAACATCGGGATGGTCGCTGACCCGCACCGCCAGCGAATCAAACCGCCCTGTCAGCCAGCGAGGCGTAGTGTTGCGCGCCGGCACTACCCAGGTCACCGGGCCAGGCCAGAACGAGAACATCTTTTCTTTCTGTTCTGCCGTCAGCTGTGTTTCATCAAGGTAGGGCTGCAACTGTTGATAATCCGCCGCAATCAGGATTAATCCTTTTTCGACCGGACGCTGTTTTAACGCCAGTAGCGCCATGACGGCTGTTTCGCTGTCCGGGTTACATCCCAGACCAAATACCGCTTCGGTGGGATAAGCGATGACGGCATCCTGTCGTAAGTGCGCAAGGCAGGCATCCAGCGAGCCTGCCGGGTAGTTATTCTTCAATGCTGTTTCCTGCTGTAACGGGCTTGCCGCAGGCTTTGCTGGCACAAAAGCGCCTGACGCCGCGCGCGGTTTTTTTCTCAATTAATAGAGGGAAATGGCAAAGCTCACACTCGCCCTCTACCGGTGTAAAATTAACTGCAAACTGGCAGTCCGGATAACGATCGCAGGCATGAAACGTCTTGCCGTAGCGTGAACGCCGCTGCACCAGCTTTCCCTTCTCGCACTGTGGGCAGGCAAGCGTGGTTTCGTCGGGCTTATCGATGAGTTCCGTATGCGTGCAGTCGGGATAGCGGCTACAGCCGATGAACATGCCGTAGCGTCCCTGACGTAAAGCCAGCTCCGCCTGGCAAACCGGGCAAAACTGGCCTTCAAGGATTTTAACAATATGGCCGTCGGCCTGGTTTTTAAGGGGGCGGATATAGTCGCATTCGGGATACGCTGAGCATCCCAGAAAAGCGCCGTGCTTTCCTGAACGAATGACCAGTTCCGCCCCGCACTGTGGGCAAGGCTCATTTTTTCGCACAGCGAAAAGCGCTGTTTTATTCATAGCATTTACGACACGAAGACGTTCTTCAGTGCACTATTCCTTCATTGACGTCAAAAAGAAGTTCTTCCATCTGTTGGTAGGCGTTTTCACATCCGGGGATGTTAAACAATACCATCAGCACCACCCATTTGAGATCTTCCAGATCGAACTCAAGCGTGTCCAGCGCCATAATACGCTCAATAACCATTTCCCGGGTTTCCAGATTCAGCACCTGAATTTGTTCCAGGAACAGAATGAATCCCCGGCAGTTGGCATCCAACCGCTGGCTCTCTTCTTCGGTATAAATCCTCATGGAAAGCGGATCGGCCGCCAGCAAAAAAGGCGCCGTCAGGCCATCCTGATAATCCGCCAGCTTTTCTAACCAGTTCAACGCATTATAAATATCTTCACGATGAAAACCGGCGTCGGTCAAATCGTCCGTCAATTTATCCTGATCGACGCGCATCTCTGCTTCGCTATGAATATACGTTTCAAATAAATACATCAGTACGTCGAACATGGCTTGCCCTCCTCAATCGGACATAGCCGCCGGGTACAGCTGCGATCCACCCTGCTAACTCCAGCTCAAGCAGCTTAGCTACGATAACTGGCACAGGCTGGCAGGCACGTTCAGCGACGACGTCAACAGGTGTAACCTCATCTCCTACGTTAGCCAACACCTCGGGAAATGGCAATGAACTATTGTCTTCCACAGCAGAATATATTGTTGAGTTTTTCGCCAGGGGTAACCATTTCAAATCGCTTTGTAACTGTTCAAGGATAGTATTGGGATGCGCGGTCAACAGCGCGCCCTGCTGAATAAGCCAGTGCGTGCCTTCACTACCGGGATTGCCGATCGCGCCAGGCAGCGCATAAACATCACGATTTTGCTCTAAAGCCAGCCTGGCGGTTACCAGCGAGCCGCTTTTCAGGGCCGCTTCCACCACCAGCACGCCCAGGCTCAAGCCGCTGATAATTCTGTTACGCCAGGGAAAATGCCAGGCGAACGGCGCAGCGGCAAGCGGGAATTCAGAAACCAGCGCGCCGCCCCCGGCAACAATCGCTTTCGCCAACGAAAGATGCTGGCGAGGATAGATTTTCATCAGCCCGCCCCCTAATACCGCCAGCGTTTTTCCCTTTACCTCTAATGCGGCCCTGTGGGCAACGCTATCGATGCCCAGCGCGAGCCCACTGGTAATGGTAATGCCGCTGAGCGCCAGCGTTTGTGTAAAGAAGGTTCCCCAGTTTCTGCCGTAGGCGGAGCAGCTGCGGCTGCCGATAACCGCTATCTGCGGCGTGGTCAGCAGCGCCGGATCGCCCTGAACAAAAAGGGCGGTGGGGAAATCGTGGATGTTTTTCAGTAAAGGAGGATACGCAGGGCTGTCGCAGGCAATAAAGTAGTGGTTATCCTGTTCCAGCCAGGCGAGCGTGCTGTTGATGACCGTCCGGTCATAAGCCAGAAAAGCCTCGGCTTGCTCAGCCCGCAGGCCCGCTTCAAGAAGCGTATTTTTATCCAGCGCCGTCTTGCATTGCAGCCTGGCGACGATCGCTTCACGCTGTAGCGCGGACAATTGCTTTACGGCTGACAGACGCAGCCAAATCTCCGTTGCCGTCATCGGTGCCATCCCTGCCCTGGGCTTTGGTTAACGTAGCGGGAATGCTGTCAATCATGAGGCGAAATGTCTACAATAAGAGGGATAAATCTCTTATTCCTTGAACACAAATCTGGAAAGTTATGTCCGTTTTGCAGGTATTACATTATCCCGACGATCGTCTTCGCATCGTCGCTAAGCCCGTGGCGGAAGTAAACGCCGATATTCAGCGTATCGTTGATGATATGTTCGACACCATGTATGCCGAAGAAGGTATTGGCCTGGCGGCGACGCAGGTCGATATTCATCAGCGCATTATCGTTATCGACGTTTCAGAAAACCGCGACGAGCGTCTGGTGCTGATCAACCCGGAGCTGCTGGAAAAAAGCGGCGATACCGGTATTGAAGAAGGCTGCCTCTCTATTCCGGAACAGCGGGCACTGGTGCCGCGCGCCGAAAAAGTGAAAATCCGCGCGCTGGATCGTGAAGGCAAAAGCTATGAGCTGGAAGCGGACGGCCTGCTGGCTATCTGTATTCAGCACGAAATGGATCATCTGGTCGGCAAGCTGTTTATCGATTACCTGTCGCCGCTGAAGCGCGATCGTATTCGTAAAAAGCTGGAGAAACTCTATCGCCAGACAGCTCAGGACTGATGAACATCTGAAGAAGGGAACCCCGTGTCCGACTCTTTAAACATTATCTTTGCCGGCACGCCTGACTTTGCAGCGCGTCATCTTGATGCGCTGCTGTCGTCCAGCCACAAAGTAGTAGGCGTTTTTACCCAGCCCGACCGACCGGCGGGCCGCGGCAACAAGCTGACGGCCAGCCCGGTTAAACAGCTGGCTGAGCAGCATGGTATTCCCGTGTTTCAGCCAAAATCCCTGCGTCCCGAAGAAAACCAGCAGCTGGTTGCCGATCTGCATGCTGACGTTATGGTCGTGGTGGCTTATGGCCTGATCCTGCCGGCCGCCGTGCTGGCTATGCCGCGCCTGGGCTGTATTAACGTACACGGTTCGCTGCTGCCAAAATGGCGCGGCGCGGCGCCTATCCAGCGTTCGCTCTGGGCTGGCGATGCGAAAACCGGCGTGACCATCATGCAGATGGATGTAGGCCTGGATACCGGCGATATGCTGCACAAGCTGGCCTGCCCGATTGAAGCGGACGATACCAGCGCCAGCCTCTATCAGAAGCTGGCCGAACTTGGCCCACAGGGCATGCTGACCACGCTTGAGCAGCTTGCCAGCGGCAGCGCGCAGCCGGAAGTACAGGATGAAGCGCTGGTTAGCTATGCGGAAAAGCTCAGTAAAGAAGAAGCGAAGCTGGACTGGACGCTATCCGCCGCCCAGCTGGAACGCTGCATTCGCGCTTTTAATCCCTGGCCGGTCAGCTATTTCACTATTGACGACCAGCCGGTCAAAGTGTGGAAAGCCTCGGTATTGCCGCACGTGGCAAAACAGCCTGGCGAAATTGTGCAGGCGGACAAAAACGGCATCCAGATTGCGACTGCCGATGGCGTTCTCAATATCGAAGAGCTACAGCCTGCCGGTAAAAAAGCCATGAAGGCGCAGGACCTGCTGAACTCCCGCCGTGAATGGTTTAATCCTGGCAACATCCTTGCCTGACTCCTCGCCCGACTTCGTGTCGGGCGATATTTAAAGCGATCCTATGAAAAAAAATACCAATCTGCGCAGCGTGGCTGCCGAGACTATTGAGAAAGTAGTCGAGCGTGGCGAGTCATTAAGCACCGTGCTGCCTGTCGCGCAAAAATTGCTGGCGGAAAAAGACGCCGCGCTGCTACAGGAGCTTTGCTATGGCGTGTTGCGTACGCTGCCGCAGCTGGAGTGGGTTATCAGTCAGCTGATGGAGCGCCCGCTTACCGGAAAGCAACGCGCCCTTCATTTCCTGATTATGGTGGGTCTTTACCAGCTGATGTTTACCCGTATCCCTGCTCACGCTGCGCTGGCGGAGACGGTGGAAGGCGCGGTCGCACTCAAACGGCAGCAGTTGAAGGGGCTGATCAACGGCGTACTGCGCCAGTTCCAGCGCAAGCAGGAGGAACTGACGACGGCGATGGCCGAAGGCGATCAGCAGTACCTGCATCCAAAATGGCTGCTGGCAAGGCTCAGAAACGCCTGGCCCGAGCAGTGGCCGCAAATCGTGGACGCTAACAACCAGCGCCCGCCAATGTGGCTGCGCGTTAATCGACAGCATCACAGCCGTGAAGCGTGGCTGACGCTGCTGCAGGAAGCCGGTAAAAATGCCGAGCCGCATCCGGTGCACAAGGATGCTCTACGGCTTGAAGCTCCCTGCCCGGTCTCGCAGCTACCCGGATTCGATCTGGGCTGGGTAACGGTACAGGATGCCTCTGCCCAGGGCTGTGTCGCCTTGCTCGATCCGCAAAACGGCGAAACGATTTTGGATCTCTGCGCCGCGCCGGGCGGTAAAACCACGCATATTCTGGAAGCCGCGCCTGAAGCCAGCGTGCTGGCCGTAGATATCGATGCAAAGCGGCTGGCCAGGGTCAGCGAAAATTTGCAGCGGCTGAATATGACTGCCGAAGTGAAAGTCGGCGATGGAACAGCGCCTGAACAATGGTGCGGCGACAGGCAGTTCGATCGCATTTTATTGGATGCGCCATGCTCGGCAACCGGCGTTATTCGTCGTCATCCGGATATTAAATGGCTGCGTCGCGACCGCGATATTCCCGAACTGACGGCTATTCAGCAGCAAATTCTGGATGCTGTCTGGCCACATCTGAAGCCCGGCGGCACTTTGCTCTATGCTACCTGTTCGGTTCTGCCGGAAGAAAACCATCTGCAGGTTGCGGCATTCTTAGCGCGTCATACTGATGCTACGCTGAGTGATACCGGTGACGAAAAGCAGCCCGGGATTCAGGTTTTTCCTGATGCTCAGGGCGGTGACGGGTTTTATTATGCGAAGCTGGTAAAAAAATAACGTAGCGGCCGGCACGTCCGGCCTAATCCATTTTCCTGAACAGACTGAAGCACAATGAAAATCATTATTCTTGGCGCCGGTCAGGTCGGCGGCACGCTTGCCGAAAACCTGGTAGGTGAAAACAACGATATTACCGTGGTGGATACGGATTCCGGTCGCCTGCGTCAGTTACAGGATAAATACGATTTACGCGTTGTGCAGGGCCACGGTTCCCATCCACGGGTGCTGCGTGAAGCGGGCGCGGAAGATGCCGATATGCTGGTAGCGGTAACCAGCTCGGACGAAACCAATATGGTTGCCTGTCAGGTAGCCTACTCTCTTTTTAATACGCCAAACCGTATCGCCCGTATCCGCGCGCCGGACTATCTGCGCGATGCCGAGCGGCTCTTTATCCCGGAAGCCGTGCCGATTGATCATTTGATCTCGCCAGAACAGCTGGTTATCGACAATATTTACCGGCTAATCGAGTATCCGGGCGCGCTACAGGTGGTCAATTTCGCCGAAGGCAAGGTCAGCCTGGCGGTAGTAAAAGCCTATTATGGCGGGCCGCTGGTCGGTAATCCTCTGGCGATCATGCGTGAGCATATGCCGCACATTGATACGCGCGTCGCCGCTATCTTCCGTCAGGACCGCCCTATCCGTCCGCAGGGTTCAACGATTGTGGAAGCAGGCGACGAGGTCTTTTTTATCGCCGCAAGCCAGCATATCCGTGCCGTAATGAGCGAATACCAGCGTCTGGAAAAGCCCTATAAGCGCATTATGATTGTTGGCGGCGGTAATATTGGATCGGGTCTGGCACAGCGGCTGGAAAAAAATTACAGCGTAAAACTGATTGAACGTAATCAGCAGCGCGCCGCCGAGCTGGCCGAGCTGCTGCAAAACACCATCGTCTTTTACGGCGATGCGTCGGATCAGGAACTGCTGGCCGAAGAGCATATCGATCAGATCGATCTTTTTATTGCCATTACCAATGATGACGAAGCCAATATCATGTCGGCAATGCTGGCGAAGAAAATGGGCGCGAAGAAAGTGATGGTGCTGATCCAGCGAAAAGCCTACGTCGATCTGGTGCAGGGCAGCGTGATCGATATCGCCATCTCGCCGCAGCAGGCGACGATTTCTGCGCTGCTGGGCCACGTGCGTAAGGCCGATATTGTCGGCGTCTCCTCGCTGCGCCGTGGCGTGGCCGAAGCGATCGAGGCGATCGCGCATGGGGACGAAACCACCTCGCGCGTTGTCGGCAGATCGATTGACGATATCAAGCTGCCGCCGGGGACTATTATTGGCGCGGTTGTGCGCGGCGATGATGTAATGATCGCTAACGACAATCTGCGGATCGAACAAGGCGATCATGTGATCATGTTCCTGACCGACAAGAAATTTGTGCCAGACGTGGAAAGACTGTTCCAGCCCAGCCCGTTCTTTTTATAACGCTTCGCGCTGCCAGGGACTGGCGCCGTGTTACCCCTTAGCGCTGCTCTTTTCACCCGTCTTGTTTTTCTCCGCCGTTAACATGGCAAAAGCCGGTTCGTTTGTTAGACTTACTCACTGGCACAGGAAAGGAGATAACAATGAGTTTATTCAAAGAGTTTCGCGATTTCGCTATGCGCGGCAACGTTGTCGATCTGGCGGTCGGTGTAATTATTGGTGCCGCATTCGGTAAGATCGTTTCTTCTTTAGTGGCGAACATTATTATGCCGCCGCTGGGATTATTGATTGGTGGAATAGACTTTAAACAGTTTGGCTGGGTACTGAAACCTGCCGTCGGCGATGCGCCTGCGGTTGTGATGCAGTACGGTATCTTCCTACAGAACGTTTTTGATTTTATCATCGTGGCTTTCGCTATCTTCCTGGCTATTAAGCTGATGAACAAGCTGCACAAGAAGAAAGAAGTTGAAAAGCCTGCGCCTAAAATCAGCGCGGAAGAAACGCTGCTGACTGAAATCCGTGATTTGCTGAAGCAGAAAAACGGTCAGATCTGACAGCACCAGTAAAAAAAGAACCGCCTTCCAGGGCGGTTTTTTTATGGCCTGAAAGCAGAAGGCCAGTGGTAAAGTCTGCTTTACCACTGGCCTCCCGGGCTACGTGCTTGTCCTTACGCCGATAGCTGCCTTTGCCTTTTTTATTCGCTTCGATACGCGTTTTGAACAGCGGATCGTGTAGTAAAGCCTCCAGCGCGTTATCGCGAATGGTGCCTTTCTTGTGCTGATATTTAGTCATATACCTTCCTTATGGTTGAATCGGCAATGAATATAGAACTCAAACGGCAAAAGATCAATCCGCCGTCGGGGCCAGCGCGCCTTTTTCTAACGCTTCCAGTATAGAGCAGTAAACGCTGCTGTGAGCCGTCCCGCAGCAGGCATCATTCAGCCTGGTCAGTGAACGCTGCATATGTTGCAGTTCAGCGATCATGCTTTCGACTTCCTGCAGTCTCGTTTGCACAATAGTTTTCGACTCCTGACAGGTATGGTGTTCAGGATCGATGCGGATCGAAAGCAGTTCACGAATGGCTTCCAGACTAAAGCCCAGCTGTCTGCCATAACGAATAAACCGCAGCCGCTGAAGATCGTTCTGGCTATAGAGCCGGAAACCGCCTTCCGTGCGGATCTCATGATCCATCATTTGCTGCTTTTCATAATAGCGGATCGTATCGGGCGTTACGTCCGCCAGTTTCGCCAGCTGACCTATTTTATACATGCCTTTTCTCCAAAAAGCCGCTGCTGTAATTGCCCGCCATACTCGCTCCTGAGGAAGTCGGTACTCATTCCTGCCTGCCTGAGCTTGCTTTCTAAAAGCGCGAGGTGTTTAGCATGTTGAGCATAGCGCTCATCCGTGGGTTCGATACCGGCAAGCAGTTCGTTGAGCTCCACCGCTTCGCGACGCATTTCCAGCTCGGGCGGGAGGAAACCGGAATTCTTCATCAGGCGATACGCCGCGCGCAGTTCGGGCGGCACTTGACTGTCGTCATCCAGCGCCAGCTTTTTACCGCTACCGGGCAGATTATCGAATTCACCCTTTTTTTGGGCTTCAGCAATGTGCTGTTCTACCAGCTGGTCAAATAACCACATCATGACCTCGTGGACGGGGGAAAGAACAAACAGGATAGCGCGTTGTAAAAGGGAGGGGAAATTTCAGATATAAAAAAACCGGGCATACGCCCGGTTTTTCCAGATTGCGGCAGATATTACTCTGCTGCTTCTGCTTGAGCTTCTGGACGATCAACCAGCTCGATGTAAGCCATCGGAGCGTTGTCACCAGCGCGGAAGCCACACTTCAGAATACGAGTGTATCCACCGGCACGGCTCGCGAAACGCGGGCCCAGCTCGTTAAACAGTTTTGCCACGATCTCGTTATCACGAGTGCGGGCGAATGCCAGACGACGATTAGCTACGCTGTCGGTCTTGGCAAGAGTAATCAGCGGCTCAACTACACGACGCAGCTCTTTCGCTTTTGGCAGGGTCGTCTTGATGATTTCATGACGAACCAAAGAGCCTGCCATGTTGCGGAACATAGCCTGGCGATGGCTGCTGTTGCGGTTCAGTTGACGACCACTCTTACGATGGCGCATGACCTTATCCTTCTCAGTGAAACCTTAACCTGTGATCGGGTTATTCATCAGCGATGCTAGCGGGCGGCCAGTTTTCCAGGCGCATGCCCAGAGACAGACCACGAGAAGCCAGCACGTCTTTAATCTCGGTAAGAGATTTTTTACCAAGGTTAGGCGTTTTAAGCAGCTCAACCTCGGTACGCTGTACCAGATCACCGATGTAGTGGATAGCTTCTGCCTTAAGGCAGTTAGCAGAGCGGACAGTCAATTCCAGATCGTCAACAGGGCGCAGCAGGATCGGATCGAATTCTGGTTTCTCTTCTTTCACTTCCGGCTGACGTACATCACGTAAGTCAACGAAAGCTTCCAGTTGTTCAGCCAGAATGGTTGCCGCACGGCGGATCGCTTCTTCAGGATCGATAGTGCCGTTGGTTTCCATTTCGATGACCAGCTTGTCCAGGTCAGTACGCTGTTCTACACGCGCTGCTTCAACATTGTAGGCAATACGCTCTACAGGGCTGTAGCAGGCGTCGACCAACAGACGACCGATCGGGCGCTCATCTTCTTCCGAATGAATTCGGGCAGAAGCCGGCACATAACCACGACCGCGCTGAACTTTGATACGCATGCTGATAGCCGCGTTCTCATCAGTCAGGTGGCAGATCACGTGCTGCGGCTTGACGATTTCGACATCACCATCATGGGTGATATCGGCTGCAGTCACAGGGCCAATGCCAGATTTATTCAGAGTAAGAATAACTTCATCTTTCCCCTGAACTCTTACCGCCAGCCCTTTCAGGTTGAGCAGGATTTCCAGGATATCTTCCTGTACGCCCTCTTTGGTGCTGTACTCATGTAGTACACCATCAATTTCAACCTCGGTCACCGCGCAACCCGGCATTGATGAAAGCAGAATACGGCGCAGTGCGTTACCAAGAGTATGGCCAAAGCCACGCTCTAAAGGCTCAAGGGTCACCTTGGCGTGCGTCGAACTCACTTGCTCGATATCTACCAGGCGCGGTTTTAGAAACTCTGTCACAGAACCCTGCATTGTGTCCTCTCTTTGGTACTAAGCTTTACTTGGAGTAAAGCTCGACGATCAGGTGTTCGTTAATGTCCGCAGACAGATCGGTACGTTCAGGAATACGTTTGAACACACCTTCCATCTTAGTTGCATCAACTTCCAGCCAGGTTGGCTTTTCACGCTGCTCAGCCAGCTCCAGAGCGGCTTTCACGCGAGACTGCTTTTTGGCTTTCTCACGGATGCTAACAACGTCATTCGGAGTTACCTGATAAGAAGCGATGCTAACAACGCGACCATTTACCATGATGGATTTGTGGCTAACCAGCTGACGTGCTTCTGCACGAGTGGCGCCAAAGCCCATACGGTAAACAACGTTATCCAGACGACCTTCCAGCAGAGCTAACAGGTTTTCACCGGTGTTGCCTTTCAGACGTGCTGCTTCTTTATAATAGTTACGGAACTGACGCTCCAGCACGCCGTAGATACGACGAACTTTTTGCTTTTCACGTAACTGTACGCCATAGTCAGACAGACGCGGTTTACGCGCACCGTGCTGGCCAGGGGCTTGTTCAATCTTACACTTGGTATCAATCGCGCGAACGCCAGACTTCAGGAAGAGGTCTGTACCTTCACGACGGCTCAGCTTGAGCTTAGGACCCAAATATCTTGCCATTTTCTTTCTCCAACATTCCTAAAAAACGAGCGTTATACGCGGCGTTTTTTCGGCGGACGACAACCGTTGTGAGGGATCGGAGTCACATCAGTAATATTAGTGATGCGGAAACCAGCAGCGTTCAGAGCACGAATCGTTGATTCGCGGCCTGGACCAGGACCCTTAACCATAACTTCCAGGTTCTTAATACCGTACTCTTTCACGGCGTCTGCGCAACGTTCAGCGGCAACCTGTGCAGCGAACGGCGTAGATTTACGAGAACCACGGAAACCGGAACCACCGGCTGTTGCCCAACCCAGCGCGTTACCCTGACGATCGGTAATGGTCACGATGGTGTTGTTGAAAGATGCATGGACATGAGCCACGCCATCAGAGACTTGCTTTCTTACACGCTTGCGTGCACGAACTGGTGCCTTTGCCATTATTCAATCACCCCGATTATTTCTTGATCGGTTTACGCGGACCCTTACGGGTACGTGCGTTGGTCTTGGTACGCTGACCGCGCACTGGAAGACCACGACGATGACGTAAACCACGATAGCAACCAAGGTCCATCAGACGCTTGATGCTCAGGGTGACTTCACGACGCAGATCGCCTTCAACAACAAACTTTGCAACTGCGTCACGCAGAATGTCGATTTGTTCTTCAGACAGCTCACTGATCTTAACATTTTCAGCGATTCCCGTTGATGCACAGATAGCCTGTGAGCGGGTCTTGCCGATACCGAAGATCGCGGTTAGTGCGATAACAGTATGTTTATGATCAGGAATGTTAATGCCTGCTATACGGGCCACTATGCACTCCTACTATTTAAATATGCGCCCCATGCTGAAAAGCCCGTTTTCAGGATACTCAAATGGAAACGCATAGACATACAAAAGATTGGCTGG
The DNA here is from genome assembly GCF_041224955.1 of Erwinia aeris. Lineage (NCBI taxonomy): Bacteria > Pseudomonadati > Pseudomonadota > Gammaproteobacteria > Enterobacterales > Erwiniaceae > Erwinia > Erwinia aeris. The sequence goes on from NZ_JBGFFX010000023.1 coordinate 13,602, forward strand.
CTAATCTAGCCAGCTCAACCCGACTTTGCAAGAAAAATATTAGCCCTGACGCTGTTTATGCTTAGGCTCGGCGCTGCAAATCACACGTACGACACCATCACGACGGATGATTTTGCAGTTACGACATAATTTCTTGACGGAAGCACGAACTTTCATTTTTACTCTCCGTAACTTCTCAAGCGCCTGAATTAACGGCCGTAGCCCTTCAGGTTTGCTTTCTTCAATGCAGACTCGTATTGACTGGACATCATCAGAGTTTGCACTTGAGCCATAAAGTCCATGATGACAACAACTACGATCAGCAGTGAAGTACCGCCGAAGTAGAATGGAACTTTCATCGCATCACGCATGAACTCCGGGATTAGGCAGATGAAAGTAATGTAGAGCGCACCCACTAACGTGAGGCGAGTCATTACTTTATCGATGTACTTCGCCGTCTGTTCTCCCGGACGAATTCCTGGTACAAATGCACCAGACTTCTTCAGGTTATCTGCTGTTTCACGCGGGTTGAAAACCAACGCCGTATAGAAGAAACAGAAGAAGATGATTGCAGTCGCATAGAGTAACACATAAAGCGGTTGACCAGGCTGCAAATACATTGAAATAGTCGTCAGCCAGTTCCAACCGGTTCCGCCCCCGAACCATGAAGCTATGGTCGCCGGGAACAGGATAATGCTGGAAGCAAAGATTGCCGGGATAACCCCTGCCATATTCACTTTCAACGGTAAATGTGTGCTCTGCGCAGCATAGACACGACGGCCTTGCTGACGTTTCGCATAGTTCACCACAATGCGGCGTTGACCACGCTCAACGAAAACAACGAAGAAGGTCACTGCAAATACAAGAACTGCAACCAACAGCAACAGGAGGAAGTGCAGGTCGCCTTGCCGCGCTTGCTCGATGGTATGGCCAATGGCCGGCGGCAGTCCCGCAACAATACCAGCGAAGATTATGATGGAGATACCGTTGCCGATACCCCGCTCAGTAATCTGTTCACCCAGCCACATCAGGAACATTGTCCCGGTCACCAGGCTGACAACAGCGGTAAAGTAGAAGGCAAAGCCTGGGTTTAACACCAGGCCCTGCATTCCAGGCATATTCGGCAGACCGGTAGCAATACCGATAGACTGAAATATGCCCAGTACCAGTGTGCCGTAGCGGGTGTACTGGCTAATCTTACGACGGCCAGCCTCCCCTTCTTTCTTTATTTCTGCCAGCGCGGGATGAACCACGGTCAGCAGCTGGATAATAATCGAGGCCGAAATATACGGCATAATACCCAGGGCAAAGATAGAAGCACGGCTCAGAGCACCACCAGAGAACATGTTGAACATTTCAATGATGGTGCCACGCTGTTGCTCAAGCAGTTTGGCAAGTACAGTGGCATCGATACCAGGGATTGGAATAAAAGAGCCAATGCGGAATACAATCAGCGCACCAATCACAAACAGAAGTCTGCGTTTTAGTTCGCCAAAACCACCTTTGGCACTTTGAAAATCTAATCCCGGTTGCTTAGCCATCTGCTACTTATTCCTCAATTTTACCGCCAGCAGCTTCGATTGCAGCACGAGCGCCTTTAGTGACACGCAGACCGCGAACCGTTACCGGAGCAGAGACTTCGCCAGACAGGATAACCTTAGCGAATTCGATCTGAATACCGATAATGTTGGCCGCTTTCAGCGTGTTCAGGTCGACGATCCCGCCTTCAACTTTCGCCAGGTCAGACAGACGAACTTCTGTCGTAACCATAGATTTGCGAGAGGTGAAACCGAATTTCGGCAGACGACGGTACAGAGGCATCTGGCCACCTTCGAACCCACGACGTACGCCACCGCCAGAACGAGAGTTCTGACCTTTGTGACCACGACCGCCGGTTTTACCGAGGCCAGAACCGATACCACGACCCAGACGCTTGGAAGCGTGTTTAGACCCGTCGGCCGGAGACAGAGTATTTAAACGCATCTGTTACTCCTCCACTTTAACCATGTAGGAAATCGCGTTAACCATGCCGCGTACAGCTGGCGTGTCTTCACGCTCTACGGTGTGGTTAATACGACGCAGACCCAGGCCAAGCAGCGTTGCCTTGTGTTTCGGCAAACGTCCGATCGAACTGCGGGTTTGAGTAATTTTAATAGTCTTAGCCATGGTCATTACCCCAGAATGTCTTCAACGGATTTGCCACGCTTGGCAGCGACCATTTCTGGGGAATTCATGTTGGCCAGGCCATCCAGCGTTGCACGAACCACGTTAATCGGGTTAGTGGAACCGTAGGCTTTAGCCAGAACGTTATGAACCCCAGCGACTTCCAGAACGGCGCGCATTGCACCGCCGGCAATGATACCGGTACCTTCAGAAGCCGGCTGCATGAACACACGAGAACCTGTGTGCACACCTTTAACAGGGTGCTGCAGGGTGCCGTTGTTCAGCGCGACATTGATCATATTGCGACGAGCTTTTTCCATCGCTTTCTGGATCGCTGCTGGAACTTCACGCGCTTTACCGTAACCAAAACCGATGCGACCGTTACCGTCGCCTACCACTGTCAGTGCAGTGAAGGAGAAAATACGACCACCTTTAACGGTTTTCGATACGCGATTTACCGCGATCAGCTTTTCCTGCAGTTCGCCAGCTTGTTTTTCGATGTGTGCCATCTTACACCTCTACCTTAGAACTGTAGGCCAGCTTCACGGGCAGCATCTGCCAGTGCCTGGACACGACCATGATATTGGAAACCAGAGCGGTCGAAAGAAACACCAGTGATGCCTTTTTCGATTGCGCGCTCAGCAACTGCTTTACCAACAGCGGCGGCGGCGTCTTTGTTTCCAGTGTACTTCAGTTGCTCACTGATTGCTTTTTCTACTGTAGAAGCAGCAACCAGAACTTCAGAACCGTTTGGAGCAATTACCTGTGCGTAAATATGACGCGGGGTACGATGTACCACCAGGCGAGTTGCACCCAGCTCTTTGAGCTTGCGGCGTGCGCGGGTCGCACGACGGATACGAGCAGATTTCTTATCCATAGTGTTACCTTACTTCTTCTTAGCCTCTTTGGTACGCACGACTTCGTCGGCGTAACGAACACCCTTGCCTTTATAAGGCTCAGGACGACGGTAGGCGCGCAGATCGGCTGCAACCTGTCCAATCATCTGCTTATCAGCGCCTTTCAGCACGATTTCAGTTTGAGTTGGGCATTCAGCAGTGATTCCCGCTGGCAGCGCGTGTTCAACAGGGTGAGAAAAGCCCAGGGCCAGACTCACAGCGTTGCCTTTCACGGCCGCACGATAACCTACACCAACCAGCTGCAGCTTCTTAGTGAAGCCTTCGGTAACACCGATAACCATACTGTTCAGCAGTGCGCGAGAAGTACCAGCCTGTGCCCAACCGTCTGCAAAACCTTCGCGTGGTGCGAAAGTCAGAGTGTTGTCAGCATGCTTAACTTCTACAGCATTGTTGATAGTACGAGTCAGCTCGCCGTTTTTACCTTTAATCGAAATAACCTGACCGTCGAGTTTTACCTCTACGCCGGCAGGAATGACGACAGGTGCTTTAGCAACACGAGACATTCTTTCCTCCGTTAAGCTACGTAGCAGATAATTTCGCCACCAAGACCAGCCTGGCGCGCTGCACGATCGGTCATGACACCTTTAGAGGTAGAAACAACAGCGATACCCAGTCCAGCCATTACTTTTGGCAGTTCGTCTTTGCGTTTGTAGATACGCAGACCTGGACGGCTTACACGCTGAATGCTTTCTACCACAGCCTTGCCCTGGAAATACTTAAGAGTCAGTTCCAGTTCTGGCTTGGTGTCGCCTTCGATTTTAAATTCTTCAATATATCCTTCTTCCTTCAGCACGTTGGCAATTGCCACTTTCAGCTTGGAGGAAGGCATGGTGACCGCAACTTTGTTCGCGGCCTGACCGTTACGGATACGGGTCAGCATATCCGCGATCGGATCTTGCATGCTCATCTGTCTTTACTCCCGTGATTCAATTGGTAATTACCAGCTAGCCTTTTTCAAGCCAGGCACTTCACCGCGCATGGCGGCTTCACGCAGCTTGATACGGCTCAACCCGAATTTGCCCACATAACCATGTGGACGGCCAGTTTGGCGGCAGCGGTTACGCTGACGGGACGGGCTGGAATCACGCGGCAGAGTTTGCAGCTTGAGAACCGCATTCCAACGATCTTCGTCGGAAGAGTTCACACTAGAGATGATAGCTTTTAATTCCTCGCGTTTAGCGCGGTATTTATCAGCCAGTTTTACGCGAACGACTTCGCGTGCCTTCATCGATTGCTTAGCCATGAAGTAACCCTACCTTACTTGCGGAACGGGAAGTCAAAGGCAGCCAGCAGAGCACGGCCTTCATCGTCAGATTTCGCAGTAGTGGTAATGGTAATATCCAAACCACGAACGCGATCGACTTTGTCATAGTCGATTTCTGGGAAGATGATCTGCTCACGAACGCCCATGCTGTAGTTACCACGACCGTCGAATGACTTAGCGGACAGGCCACGGAAGTCACGGATACGAGGTACAGCAATAGAGATCAGACGCTCAAAGAACTCCCACATGCGTTCGCCACGCAGAGTTACTTTACAGCCGATCGGATAGCCCTGACGGATTTTGAAGCCTGCAACAGATTTGCGTGCTTTGGTGATAAACGGTTTTTGACCGGAGATTGCTGCCAGGTCAGCTGCTGCGTTATCCAGCAGTTTCTTGTCAGCGATCGCTTCACCAACACCCATGTTCAGGGTGATCTTCTCGACCCGAGGGACTTGCATGACAGAATTGTAGTTAAACTCAGTCATGAGTTTCTTAACTACTTCGTCTTTGTAGTAATCATGCAGTTTCGCCATCGTACTACTCCAAATTACTTGATAGTTTCGCTGTTAGACTTGAAGAAACGGACTTTTTTGCCGTCTTCGAATCTAAAGCCTACACGGTCAGCCTTGCCGGTGGCAGTGTTGTAAAGCGCAACGTTGGAAACCTGAATAGCGGCTTCTTTTTCAACGATGCCACCTGGTTGGTTCAGAGCCGGAACCGGCTTCTGATGTTTCTTCACCAGGTTGATACCTTCAACAATGACCTTGCCAGAAGACAGGACATTCTTAACTTTACCGCGCTTACCTTTATCTTTGCCGGTCAGCACGATAACTTCGTCATCGCGACGGATTTTAGCTGCCATTTTTCGCTCCTTAGAGTACTTCTGGTGCCAGAGAGATAATTTTCATGAACTTTTCAGTACGAAGTTCACGAGTTACCGGCCCAAAAATACGCGTTCCGATAGGCTGCTCGCTGTTATTGTTCAGAATAACGCATGCATTACCATCGAAGCGAATGACAGAACCGTCCGGGCGACGAACACCCTTCTTGGTGCGCACCACTACCGCCTTCAGCACATCACCTTTCTTAACCTTACCGCGAGGAATTGCTTCCTTGATGGTAATTTTGATGATATCGCCTACGCCTGCGTAGCGACGGTGCGAGCCACCCAGAACCTTGATACACATTACGCGACGTGCACCGGAGTTGTCGGCGACGTTCAGCATAGTCTGTTCTTGGATCATTTTAGTGCTCCGCTAATGTCAACTACTACTTCGGGACCTGATTCAGGTCGTATAAAAGCCCCATTATTGAGGGCGCAGCATTATAACACCGCATCTCGCATATGGGTAGAAAAAATAAACGACTCATATCGAGTCGATATTTGATCCTCTAAATTGAGGAACGCGACATTCTAAGGAATTGTTCACCCGGTAGCAATCGTAATCTGCACACTTCTTCAGCTTGATGGGGGTTTAAAGGCGTAATTCTGGAAACGGCTCGTAAAAAAGACGGTTTTCTGACCGTCTTTTGTGCCGATTTTCACTGCTCAGGGATAAAGCGTGGCGGCGAGCGCATTGTGCTGCGCAACGGTTTTGTCCAAATCCATCACCGTCATCTGCCCTTTCTCGACCACGACTCTGCCATTAATCACGCTGTAAGCTACCGTTCCTGGATTGCAAAAGACCAGCGCCGCCAGCGGATCGTGTCCGGCGCCTGCCAGGCCGGGACGATTCAGATCGAAAGCGACGATATCCGCCATCATACCGGGCGCAATGGCGCCGACATCGTCACGGTTCAACACTTTTGCGCCGTTAAGCGTCGCCAGTTCCAGCGCCTGCCTGGCCGTCATCGCATCCGGGCCGAAGCCAACCCGCTGCAACAGCATCGCCTGACGCACTTCCGCTATCATATCCGCCGTGTCATTTGACGCCGAACCATCCACGCCCAATCCCACATTCACGCCGGCATTGAGCATGGTTCTTACTGGTGCGATACCGGAGGCCAGCCGCATATTGGAACAGGGGCAGTGTGCAATGCCCGTGCCGGTGCGGGCAAAAAGGTTAATGCCGTAATCGTCCAGCTTCACGCAGTGGGCATGCCACACGTCATGCCCGACCCAGCCCAGCTCTTCAACATACTGCGCCGGCGTACGGTTGAATTTTTCCTGGCTATAGCGAACATCGTTATCGTTTTCCGCCAGATGAGTGTGCAGAGACACTTTATAGCTGCGCGCCAGGCTGGCCGACTCCCTCATTAAATCCTGAGTGACGGAAAAAGGCGAGCAAGGCGCCACTACGATCCGCAGCATCGAGCCGCGTCGGGCGTCGTGATAACGCTCAATGACCCGCTGGGTGTCGGTCAAAATTGCCGCTTCGTCTTCCACCAGGGAATCCGGCGGCAGTCCTCCCCTGCTCTGCCCCAGGCTCATGCTGCCGCGACTGGCATGAAAACGCATTCCCATCCGGGCGGCGGCGTCAATACTGTCATCTAATTTACAGCCACCAGGATAAAGGTAAAGATGATCGCTGGTCGTGGTGCAGCCGGACAGGATCAGCTCGGCCATCGACATCATGGTCGAAACGCGGATCATCTCCGGCGTCATTTTCTGCCAGATGGGATAAAGGTTGCTGATCCATTTAAACAGCTCGCCATCCTGGGCGGGAGGAATGACCCGTGTCAGGCTCTGGTACATATGGTGATGGGTATTGATCAGCCCGGGAATGGCAATGTGTCCCTTCAGATCGATGACCTCATCTGCCTGCTGCGGTAGCTCTTCGGCTTTGCCGACCGCCGTAATAACATTGCCTTTTATCAATATGCTGCCGTGACGGATCTCTCGCCTTTCGTGATCCATAGTGGCAATCATATCGGCGTTTTTCAGCAGCAGCGTCCGGTCAGGTTTTACGGGATGATGCTCTTTAGCCGGGGCCGCAGAGGGCGAGACGGCAAAAAGTTTAGAGGAAGCGGCAAGCAGCGGTAGAGTCAGCAGCAGCCGACGGGTCTGGTCTGGTTGATTGTGCATAATTACTTTCCATGTCGTATTCCCGATCCAGGGCTGACTACCCACGCGCCCTGCGCAAGTCCGCCCGGCAGCGCCGAACGATAAGCTTATCTTAAGCATTATGGAAAGATTAAACGTGATCGGGATCATCGGGCGGCTGCCGCAATCGGCGAGCATTCATTGATGAGGGTTTTGCAGAGGGAAAAGCGGGAGAGCAGAAAAGAAAAAACCCCCGCAAGCGGGGGTTTTTCAGAGAGAAGAAGTTCTTACAGAACCGCTTTCTCTACAACGCGAACCAGGGTCCAGGACTTAGTCTTGGACAGTGGACGGCATTCACGGATTTCAACCTTGTCGCCGATACCACATTCATTGTTCTCGTCATGTACGTGCAGTTTAGTCGTACGCTTAATGAACTTACCGTAGATAGGGTGTTTCACGAAACGTTCGATAGCTACAACAATGGATTTCTCCATTTTGTCGCTAGTCACACGACCTTGCAGAGTACGGATTTTATCGGTCATTACGCACCCGCCTTCTCAGTCAGTAAAGTCTTAACGCGTGCAACATCACGGCGAACATTTTTCAACAGATGAGTCTGTTGCAGTTGGCCAGATGCTGCCTGCATGCGCAGGTTAAACTGCTCACGCAGCAGGTTAAGCAGCTCAGTGTTCAGCTCTTCAACGCTTTTCTCACGCAGCTCAGTTGCTTTCATTACATCACCGTCTTAGTTACAAAGGTGGTTTTGATAGGCAGTTTTGCTGCTGCCAGCTTGAATGCTTCACGGGCCAGCTCTTCCGGAACACCGTCCATTTCATACAGGACTTTACCAGGCTGGATCAGGGCAACCCAATACTCAACGTTACCCTTACCTTTACCCATACGCACTTCCAGCGGCTTCTCGGTAATTGGTTTGTCCGGGAATACACGGATCCAAATTTTACCTTGACGCTTAACTGCACGGGTCATAGCACGACGTGCTGCTTCGATCTGACGAGCAGTCAGACGACCACGGCCAACAGCTTTCAGACCGAAAGTACCGAAGCTAACATCCGTACCCTGCGCCAGACCACGGTTGCGGCCTTTGTGCACTTTACGGAATTTTGTACGCTTTGGTTGTAACATCAGCGACTCTCCTTACTTACGGCCTTTACGCTGCTGCTTTTTAGGTTGAGCAGCCGGTTCCGGTTGTTCAACAGCAGCCATACCACCCAGGATCTCGCCTTTGAAGATCCATACCTTAACGCCGATTACACCGTAAGTGGTGTGCGCTTCAGAGGTGTTGTAGTCAATGTCAGCACGCAGGGTGTGCAACGGCACGCGGCCTTCACGGTACCATTCGGTACGCGCGATTTCAGCACCGCCCAGACGGCCACTAACTTCAACTTTGATCCCTTTAGCGCCCAGACGCATTGCGTTCTGTACAGCACGCTTCATCGCACGACGGAACATCACGCGACGCTCCAGCTGTGAAGTGATGCTGTCAGCAACCAGTTTAGCGTCCAGTTCCGGTTTACGGACTTCGGCGATATTGATCTGTGCAGGAACGCCAGCGATATCCGCTACGACCTTGCGCAGTTTTTCTACGTCTTCGCCTTTCTTACCGATCACGATGCCAGGACGAGCGGTGTGAATGGTCACACGGATGCTCTTAGCCGGACGCTCGATAACGATACGAGAAACGGACGCCTTAGCCAGTTCTTTAGTCAGGAACTGACGTACTTTAAAGTCGCTGTCCAGGTTGTCAGCGAATTCTTTGGTATTTGCGAACCAGGTAGAGTTCCAGGGTTTAACAATACCCAGGCGAATACCATTAGGATGTACTTTCTGACCCATTGCTAGTCTCCAGAGTCTCAGCGATCGGACACAACCACAGTAATGTGGCTGGTGCGCTTCAGGATGCGATCTGCACGACCTTTTGCACGCGGCATAATGCGCTTCATGCTTGGGCCTTCGTCTACGAAGATCTTCGTGACTTTCAGATCATCAATGTCAGCGCCATCGTTGTGTTCGGCGTTAGCAATGGCAGATTCCAGAACTTTCTTGACCAGTACAGCCGCTTTCTTATTGGTGTAGGTCAAAATGTCCAGAGCCTGCGACACTTTCTTACCGCGGACAAGATCTGCTACCAGGCGAACCTTCTGAGCAGAAGAACGAGCGTGGCGATGTTTAGCGATAGTTTCCATCTCTTCCTCCTGTTAGCGTTTCTTGGCTTTCTTATCAGCAGTGTGACCGCGATAAGTACGAGTCGGTGCAAATTCACCCAGTTTGTGACCGACCATTTCGTCGGAAACAAAGACAGGAACGTGCTGACGACCATTATGGACAGCGATGGTCAAACCGATCATGTTAGGGAAGATCGTTGAACGACGGGACCAGGTGCGCAAAGGCTTCTTGTCTCCGCTTTCCACCGCTTTCTCTACCTTCTTCAGCAAGTGCAGGTCAATAAAAGGACCTTTCTTGAGAGAACGTGGCATGGCTTATCCTCTAAAATTATTTGCTACGGCGACGTACGATAAATTTATCAGTACGCTTGTTGCTACGGGTCTTCTTACCTTTAGTCTGCAGGCCCCAAGGTGAAACAGGGTGCTTACCAAAGTTACGACCTTCACCACCACCGTGCGGGTGATCGACTGGGTTCATCGCAGTACCGCGAACGGTAGGACGAACACCACGCCAACGAGCTGCACCGGCTTTACCCAGAACGCGAAGCATGTGCTCAGCGTTGCCGACTTCGCCCAGGGTCGCGCGGCAGTCGGATTCGACTTTACGCATTTCACCAGAACGCAGACGCAGGGTAACGTAGGAACCTTCACGCGCAACGATCTGCACGTAAGCACCGGCTGAACGGGCAATCTGACCGCCTTTGCCTGGTTTCATTTCTACGTTGTGTACGGTGGAACCCACTGGGATGTTGCGCATCGGCAGGGTGTTACCCGCTTTAATCGCCGCATCAACGCCAGACTGAATCTGGTCGCCAGCTTTCAGGCCTTTAGGGGCCAGGATGTAACGGCGCTCGCCGTCTTTGTACAGAACCAGCGCGATGTTCGCGGAGCGGTTCGGATCGTACTCAAGACGTTCAACGGTAGCCGGGATACCATCTTTGTTGCGTTTGAAGTCAACAATACGGTAAGCCTGCTTGTGACCACCACCGATATGACGGGTAGTGATGCGACCATTGTTGTTACGGCCACCGGATTTGCTGTTTTTTTCTACCAGCGGGGCAAATGGTTTGCCCTTGTGCAGCTCCGCGTTTACCACTTTAACTACGTGGCGACGACCCGGAGATGTCGGTTTACATTTAACAACTGCCATTGTTCTTCTCCTCCGACTTACTCAGCGCCGCCGACGAAGTCCAGATTCTGGCCTTCTTTCAGGGTGACGTAAGCTTTTTTCCAGTCGTTACGACGGCCAATACGCTGTCCGGAACGCTTAACTTTCCCTTTCATGACCAGGGTGTTAACTTCCTTCACTTCCACTTCGAAAAGCTTCTGTACAGCGGCTTTGATTTCTGCTTTGGTCGCGTCTTTAGCAACTTTGAGAACGATGGTGTTGGTTTTTTCCATCGCAGCAGACGCTTTTTCAGATACGTGCGGCGAGCGCAGTACTTTCAGCAGACGTTCTTCACGGATCATGCCAGCATCTCCTCAACTTGCTTAACTGCATCAGCAGTCATAACGACTTTGTCGAAGGCGATCAGGCTAACTGGGTCGATACCCGCTGCATCACGTACGTCAACCTTGTACAGGTTGCGAGCGGCCAGGAACAGGTTCTCTTCCAGTTCGCCAGTGATGATCAGCACGTCTTCCAGCGCCATGTCTTTCAGTTTCTCTACCAGCAGCTTAGTTTTAGGCGCTTCCAGAGAGAACTGCTCGACAACGATCAGACGATCTTGACGTACCAGCTCGGACAGGATGCTTTTCAGCGCGCCGCGGTACATCTTTTTGTTAACTTTTTGACTGTGGTCCTGCGGCTTCGCAGCGAAGGTCACGCCACCGGAACGCCAGATTGGGCTCTTTGCAGAACCTGCACGCGCACGGCCGGTACCTTTCTGGCGCCACGGCTTTTTGCCGGAACCAGTTACTTCAGCACGGGTCTTCTGAGCACGGGTACCTTGACGGGCACCTGCTGCATAAGCAACAACAACCTGATGTACCAGCGCTTCGTTGAAATCACGACCGAAGGTAGTTTCGGAAACAGTCAGCGCGCTTTGCGCGTCTTTCAATACTAATTCCATTGCTATCCCCTTACGCCTTCACAGCTGGTTTAACAATCAGGTCGCTACCGGTTGCACCGGGAACTGCACCTTTAACCAGCAGCAGGTTGCGCTCAGCGTCAACACGTACTACGTCCAGGCTCTGAACGGTTACGCGCTCATTACCCAGCTGGCCTGCCATTTTCTTGCCTTTGAACACTTTGCCCGGAGTCTGGTTCTGACCGATAGAACCCGGAACGCGGTGAGACAAGGAGTTACCGTGAGTAGCATCCTGAGTACGGAAGTTCCAGCGCTTAACAGTACCGGCAAAACCTTTACCTTTAGATGTGCCAGTCACGTCAACTTTTTTCACGTCAGCGAAAATATCAACGTTAATGCTCTGGCCTACGGTGAACTCGTCGCCTTCAGCGGTACGGAATTCCCAAAGACCACGGCCAGCTTCTACGCCAGCTTTAGCAAAATGGCCTGCTTCAGGCTTGGTGACGCGGTTTGCTTTTTTAGCACCGGCAGTTACCTGGATAGCAGTGTAGCCGTCGTTTTCCAGGTTCTTAACCTGAGTCACGCGGTTTGCTTCAATTTCGATCACGGTTACTGGGATAGATACGCCGTCTTCAGTGAAGACGCGGGTCATGCCCACTTTTTTACCGACTAAACCAATCATTGTTTCAACCTCTCAATCGCTCAATGACCTGATTAACCCAGGCTGATCTGCACGTCAACACCTGCAGCCAGATCCAGACGCATCAGAGCATCAACCGTTTTTTCAGTTGGCTCAACGATGTCAACCAGACGCTTGTGAGTGCGAATTTCATACTGATCGCGCGCATCTTTGTTGACGTGCGGGGAGATCAGAACGGTAAAGCGCTCTTTGCGGGTCGGCAGAGGAATTGGACCACGAACCTGCGCACCAGTGCGCTTGGCAGTCTCAACGATTTCTGCGGTCGATTGATCGATCAGACGATGATCAAACGCTTTAAGACGGATACGGATTCTTTGGTTCTGCATGAGACCAGAGCTCCAATTATTTATAAACGAAAAAAATTACTACTCACACCCATTACGATTGATGGGGGAGTGTAATCGTCTGCACATAACTCCCCGATTGGGAGTATTGTCAGGGAGCTAATTGCTCGCCTGCGGTTCAGATTGAACCGGGCCGTCATTTCTGACAGGCCCGCGCATTATACGTACGTGGGCGGGCTTTGCAAGGTGTTTCTTGCCGTCATCGCTGCATGAAGGGGATAATGAAAGAGGGATAAGAGGACGGCAGAGACAAAAATGCCGCCGAAGTTACTGTTTCGGCGGCGTATATTTATTCAGCAACATGGGCCCTGCTATTCCACTTTTATTTGTGACTGGAGATAGTTCTGCACACCGATTTTCGCGATCAGCTCCAGCTCGGTTTCCAGAAAGTCGATATGGTGCTCTTCATCTTCCAGAATGACGATCATCATATCGCGGCTGACGTAGTCGTGAACCTTGTCGGCATAAGAGATAGCCTCGCGCAGATCTCTGGCCCCTTCCAGTTCCAGCGCCAAATCTGAACGCAGTATCTCCTCAACGTCTTCGCCAATGCGTAACCGCCCCAAATCCTGCAGGTTAGGCAGGCCTTCGAGAAAAAGAATGCGCTCTATATATTTATCCGCATGTTTCATCTCGTCGATCGACTCGTGATACTCAATATCGTTAAGGCGCATCAGTCCCCAGTTTTTGAACATCCGCGCGTGCAAAAAGTACTGGTTGATGGCAACCAGCTCATTTCCAAGCAGTTTGTTTAAATGACTTATGATTTTGGCATCGCCCTTCATCTTGCTTCCTCCGCTTCCGGTTATTCAGATCGTAGATGCACAATCCGGGAAGTCAAAAAAGCATGACAAATTGCAGGGGATTATCAGGCAATCTCTTTATACAGCGGCGCGTTCGGCAGCTCTTCATTCATGATGTCGTGCGCCAGGCGCAGGCATTTGCCGCACTGCTTGCCCACAGGGAGGAGCTTGCGCAGCTGCTGGATAGATTTGGGCTGGTAGCGGCGAACCACTTCACGAAGGGTTTTGTCGCTGATGGCGTTACACAGGCAGACGTACATAATTTTATTCCGGTACAAATAACGATCAAATTGTAAATGAGAATCGTTTTTATTTCAACCTGAACGCGGTTTCCTTTCTGACCCTGCGCTTTCTGAATAGCGCCCATAAAAAAAGAGCACCGAAGTGCTCTTTTTATCAGCAAGCAGAGCGAACTCTGCCGTTATCTACAATTAAGCGATAACTTTAGCAACAACGCCCGCGCCAACGGTACGGCCGCCTTCA
>NZ_JBGFFX010000024.1:0-10477 GCF_041224955.1 Erwinia aeris
TCTCTGCCTCCCGCTCGCCTGCCGCCTGCCCTGCGAAGACCTATAAAAGCGCTGATATGGTGTCGATAAAGTGCCGTGGTGTCGATGTGGTGTCGATGTGGTGTCGATAAATTTTAGCTTAAGTTATTGAATATATTAGATTAGTGTTGTGGTGTCGATAATATCGCTACCTTTTCAAAAGCTATACACAATAGGGGGTAACGTATTACGTATTGGATCTTATAGCTGTATAAATAAACAGTATTCGTTATTAAATTTAAAATATTAATAATTATAAGCACAACTGCACTAAATCAATAATATCAATAAGTTATATTAAAATTTATCGACACCACATCAACACCACATCGACACTAAAGCACTAAAATAATAAATTCAACAACTTAGCAGGCTACCTGCTTCCGCGACCAATCACACAGCACCCTCGGAAATCGTGAGCTGTCTGGAACTTGCTTCCAGGCGGCGAGCGATTCGGCAAGCGCAGCGCGCCAGGGTCACCAGCGGCAGGCCATACGTATCATTTTTCCGGCTTTCCGGCGTCTCGCATACCATCGCGTTAACCCAAAACATTACGCGAACTTAACGCGGCATATAGCGAGATTAAGCGATGAAAGCACCACGTAAACCAGCGCCGCCCAGGCGCAAAGCGACGGACGAAACCAACGGACACTTAACCGGCAGGGCTGCCAGCCTGGCCGCTATTGAGCCGCACAAATTCCAGAAAGGCCAACCACGGCCAGCCGGTGCCGGTCGGAAGAAGCGCGCCACCGCGCAGAGCCTGCTGGACGAGCTGGTCGAAACGGTTGAGGCCGATATTGCAGCGGGGAAATGCCGGTCGGCGGGAAAGAGCGTCCAGGTGGCCTTGCTGCAGCGCTTGCTCGACTACTCGCCGCAGGTCGCCGCAGAGATCGCGAAGCGTATTCTCCCGGCCCCGCCACCGCGCCAACAGTTCGCGCCTGTTGTAATCGACGACTTGGATCCTACTGACGTAGACAGCATCGAAGCAGCGATTATCAAAACTACCGCCATGATAGCGGCAGGGGGCGACATAGCTTCCCTTTCAGCGGTGCAAACCCAGCTTCGCCAGCTTCTTGAGGATCGCATGTATGCCGCCGAGCTGCGCGCTGTTGAACTGATGTTGAATGAAGACCTTATGAGGCGCTCAAGATGAAAAAATACAGTCCTTCTCGCCTGCGAAAACTAATGAATCGGATCGAGGAGCTGCCGTCAAAAGCTAAAAACGGCACAGCTGAAAACGAAGGCCAGAGCCTTGCTACGGCCATACGCATTAAAAGCCTGTATGCCGCCTTCAAAGGCACCAATATTGATTTTGTCTGGCTGTCTGATGCGCTGCAGTGGGCATGGGAAGCACCGGGACAATCGCTGCCGGTTCGTTACTGGGATCTGCCGTGGGCTACGTTGCTTCAGGTGCTGCGTGACGAGAACGCGGCAGAAGCAACGCTTAGTGCGGCGTATGCCCTTGCAGAGGCCCCCAACGATACGCCCTGCCTGGCAGATATGCTAATTGCCATTGCAGAAAATTGCGTAGCCGCTGAACGGGGAGCGCTTGCCGTCATTAAGGCGCGGGATATCGCCAGCCGTCGTATACAAGCTCACCTGGACGTAACCACGGCTAAGTTACAGATCGAAGGGAGCGTCGCTTAATGAAATATTGCAACATTACGGCACTTCCGGCCGAAGTCGGCAGCCGCACGCTTATCGACTTCGAGAGCCTTACGGAGAAAAAATCAAAGGCGGCTTTGCAGGAAGGGCACCAGCCGCCACAGTTCGGCCGCTGCGCCGGTCTGCTGGTTCACCTGAAGGATATGGCCGAATATGGCCGCGACGCTTCAGGATGCCGCTACGTGCGTTTCTGCGAGGCTGACGGCTGGGAGCCTGTGACGCGTACCTCCATCAATTGGATGCGCGGCGTGCTGGCCCGGTCGCTGTGCGTGCCGGTAGCGCGGGAGGAAGTAAACGCCGTCGTGTCGTTCCTGTGCCACGCCAATCACACGGCAAACGTTCAATGGCAGCGACATATCGTGCCGCGTGCGCCGGTAAACCTGTCGGCATGGCAAACAGCATTAAGCGAGCGCTTCGATGGATCCTAAACCCGCTACGGCGGGTTTTTTATCGCCCAAAATTCACGAAATAGCGGCCTTATGTATCAAATTTTACCGAAATGACAATGTAACTGACAATGTAATTCAAAGAGCGGGCCGGGTGTAAAAGCAGCGGCCATACTGCGGATCCTGCACCCGGTGCCGCTCACCCTCATAACCAACAGCGAGATAACGAAGATGATGGAAAGTAAACACGGCGACGGCATCAAAGTACCTGAGCGCAAACGCGACCTTATCCGCGTTCACAGCGGCACATACAGCTGCACGATCTACCTGGACGAGCGCCCTGTGAATCTGAGCGCGCTTATCGGCCTGTCGAATAACGGCCAGTTCCTGGATGACTTCGTGCCGCGGCTGCTGGATGGCGAAGAGTTCGACGTAATAGGCGTCAGCGAAGCATTACTTCAGGCGTTACGCCGGGCAGTGGCAGCAGAAGGCGAAAAGCTATCAGCGCGTCCGCCTCGTGACGAGTACGGCAATATCGGCGGCAGCGTGATGGGAATGCGCCGTCTGGCGCTGCGCCGCAACATCGAAGATTAAGCACGGCACCAACACCGAACCGTAAGCCAGGCAACATTCTTTCAACCCATAGGAAATATCTGATGAACTCAACCGACGCAAAACGCGTAATCCTGGAGAACCAGCCTGGCAAGCGGTTCGCTTATCGCAACGTCACCGCCGCCCGTCTGGATGCCGACTTTTTTGAATTCATGACCAGACACAATCCTGCCGTGCGCATTGAGCACCTCGACGGCTATGCGGTCGCCGCAGCTGCAGCTATTCAGGCAGGCCAGCAGCCGCCCGCTTTCGTGCCGCAGGCCGAAGCCCGGTTCGACGATCAGGCGGCTGGCGACTTCACGGACGGAGAAATCGCGATGCGCTCCATTCTGATGCGCACTTCAACCGGCGGCCGCCGTATTTACTTCGAGAACCTGCCGCCGTTCGATATCCGCCGCGAGTTCGCCAGCTATATGCAGCAGCGCGGAGCCAGCATGCCTAACGACCCGAAAGAAGCGGCACGCCTGGCAAAAACGATGTGGGCCAACATGAGCAGAGGTGCATAAATGAATATCGAAACGAAACTGGGTCATCTGGCCGCGAAGTTTGATAGACGCTATCACAGTGAATATTCCGCACTGGTAAGCGGCAAAAAACCTAAAGCAAAGAGGCCAACAGAGGAAGAGTGGCTGGAGCTTCTGCAGCTGCAGCATGCCGTTACTGTGGAGCTGCTGACCAGCGTTAAAAGCCTGGCACATTTACACCGCCGGTTGATTATCTGGAAGTCGGCAGAGTTACAGCGCCTGCTGTGGCTGCAATGGAGCAATGACAAAGAAGAGTCCACAGGTTGGGTAGTGGCCGCCAGCGAGCGCCAGGCATGCCAGCTTCACACAATCGCCCGCCGTAACCTTTTTGCACGGCAGAAGGCCCAGCGCCAGGCCAAAACAACGAGCGCGTCTAAGGTGCTGCAATAATGAACAATACATTAAACGAAATTCCTGCAGACGAGCTACTGATTGGCCTGGTGCTTTTCGGCGTCGAAGCCAGCAGCGCGGCAACGGCCACAGCGAAGGAGCAGCGGATCGCGATCAATGCCCTTTTTGATGGCCTGCTATCAGATATGCCGAAGAAAAAACGCCGCGCCCACATCTCCAACGTTACCGATGCTTTAGTCAGTAATGGCGCGCTGCGCGTCAACCCAACCAGCCAGCGGCTGGCCTTCCATAACGTGGCTGGCCCGTTCACACAATCGCTCGCCAAAATCAAAGCGGCACTGGCTGAGGAGCTTAAATAATGAACATCAGAGAGCTGCTTATAAAGATTGGTGTGGATGCTGGCGGGGCCGCTCCGGCTATCGACCGCGTCGACGCCAAAGCGGAAAAGCTGAAGCAAACCTTCCGCGATTTAAACGGCATCATTAGAACCTTCGCGGCTGCGGCCACGATTAAGAGCATTCTTAACATGGGCGATTCGATGCAGTCGCTACAGGCCAGGATAGGCGCATCGACCGGCGACATTGCCGGGGCTAACGCCCAGCTGAACGACCTGGCTAAACACGCCAACGATAACCGCATGGACGTCGAAGCATATAGTGATAGCTGGGCCAAATTTAATACCGGCATGGCGCGGCTGGGCTATCAGACCAGCGATACAACGAAACTGGTAGATGGCCTGTCTGCCGCCTTTGGGGTGCTGGGAACACCCGCCGCAACGGCGCAGGGCGCGCTCTTCCAGCTAACGCAATCTATCAGCGGCGGCACCGTCCAGATGGAAGAGCTAAACAGCCTGGCGGACGCCGCCGGGCCGCTGTACGTCAGTCTGGCCGAAAGCATCGGCGGCACCGTACCGGCGTTTAAAAAGATGGTCAGCCAGGGCAAGGTTTCCAGCAAAATGCTGGCCGACGGCATCATTAAGCAGACGGCAAAATATATCGAGCAGCTGCGCCAGATGCCAATGACGCTGGGCAACGTTTGGACGATCATGCTCAATGACGTCAAAGTCGGCATTGGCAACCTTAACGCCAGCGCCAGCGCCATTCCGACCGTGGCTAAGAAAATCATGCAGGCCTGGGACTGGATGCGCGACAAGGCCAGTGCGCTTACGGATCAGCTGGGCGGGCCTAAAGGGCTGCTGATTGCTATCAAAGACCTGTTAACGCCGCTGGCGCTGCTTTATGCCGGTATTTATGCCTTTAAAACCGTCGCGTGGCTGACCACGCCGATCGGGCTGATCACGGCACTGGCTGCGGCAATCATGTTGCTTTATCAGGATTACAAAGCCTATAAATCAGGCGCTACGGACACCCTAGTAGACTGGAAAGCCTGGAAGCCGGAAATAGATGGCGCGATCAAAGGTATCAAGCTGCTGATGGACGCTTTAAAAACTATGACCGGGCAGGACAACGGCATTAAGGCGTTGTTCGAGGGGATTGCTACTTACGTAGGTGTAACCTGGTCGGCGCGCATGCTGGCAAGCTTCACCGCGCTTTTCTCCAACATTGATAAAGCGTTCCTGAAAACCAAATTCGGCCTGGCGATAGCTGGCGGGCTGGCGGCAAGTAGTTGGTGGGATGAAAACATCGGCAATCCCGCTGATGCAAAAGCAACCAGCTACAACAAAAACATCAAAGAAGGCGGCTGGCTGGATCGCAACTTCGGCGATACACCGTTGCTTCGCGGCAACTGGACGGGTGCCGTTAGCCCGGATGCCGTTAAGACAGGCGGCAGCGGCTTACCTGCGGCGAATGGCGGCGCGGTGCCGCGAGTGACCAATAACAACACGACTAACGCGCCGGTGAACGCGCCAGTAACGGTAAACATGACTGTTAATGCCGCGCCTGGTCAGTCGCCGGAAGAGATTGGCGCAAACGTACAGCGCGAATTCCAGCTACAGGCCGGGGACTTCTGGTCGCGCCAAATGAAACAATCCGTGGAGGACACTTACGGCAACACTCCATAAACCTTGCGGCGGCTACGGCTGCCGCAGTTATTAGTTACAACAGCCTTAAGAATGTTGGCACTAAGCTGCGAAAGAGTCAGATCTGTAGGTTTATCGCTCAGAATGCCAGACACAAAAAAGCCGCCTCGTTGGGCGGCTTCTTCGTTTCATGGTGTCGGCTATTTAATTATGCCGGTTGTCAGCAATGCGCAGCGGGCGTCCACATATTCCACCGTAAGCTCCACAAAAAACGCCTTGCTGTCGCTGTCGTCCTTTTTAAATGGCAGCTCGGCGAGAGCGGCGGCCATGCGTCCACTAACCACCTGCTTTAAATCCTCGCAGGTTTTGCCGTTCGCCACAACGCTTACAATCATGCGGTCAGTAGTTGCGCTGGTTTCCCCTGTTATGTCCTGCACTACCGGAGCCAGGAAAGGATACGAAACCGGCAGACCCTGAATATTTTGCTTGGCGTTGTTATAGCGTGAAATGGCTTGCGCCATATCAGCAGAACCGGCAAAGGCAGAGGCGGACAGTGTCAGTAGAGCAGCGGCAGCGATAAGGCGTTTCATGGTTGTTTCCTTTGTTGTGTGCGAGGCAGCATATTAATTAACCTCCAACTATCTTAATGCTATTTTATTTAGCTTAATAGTATTTAATTGCATTATTTTTATTCGCCCGATAAGATGCCGCCATACGCCATTGATTTCGCCCTGAGGGATCTCCGCCATGAGCATCAAACATCCTAACGCCGTTCGCCCTGTCAAAGCCGCAGCAGACCGCGCCAAAGTGCGCCAGCATATCGCCGACAACGGCCCGGCATGGCTGCTTCTTTTTCACGATATCGCGCTGCAAACCGGCTGGCGAACTGCCGATATTTGCCGCCTTGATCGCGACGCCTTCAACTTCACCGACGGCAGCGTGTCGATAACGATTGCGAAACAAACAAAAGCGGCTGGCACCAGGGCATTTATGGCCGCCGTGCGTAAAGAGCTGGCCACCATGAAGGACGTTGCCCTGGCGGCTAATGACCTCGCCGAATTCGTGCGGCTGAATAAGCTGGCGATCGTCGCACCTGCTTGCCCTGGTGAAGATGAAACGCTCGGCGCTCGCGTAGCGCGTGAAGAGACAGAAGCCACAATCGGAGCCATTATCGGGGCTGACGCGCTGGCTCGTGCCGTGGATGCGCGCCGCCGCGCAATGGCCGCAGGGCGCAAGACGGACACAAAACTACTGCACCCGGCAACGCTGGCGCAGATCAAGCGCATGTTAGCCACGCATACCCAGCCATGGCTGTTCAGCGGCCGCGTAACCGGCAGCAATCGCAATAAGACGGCCAGCGGCCACGTAACGCGGCAAAGCGTCTGGCGCGCCCTCGACCGGCTGCGCGATAGCGATAAGACGTTGCGCTCCATCGGCGTTAATTGCGCGAAGTTCAGCGCCTACAGCCTGCGGAAATCCTTCGCCTATAGCGAATTCGACCGCGCAGAAGCGGCAGGTAAAGACGGTCTGGCAGCGGCACGCGACAGCCTCGGCCACAGCGACAGCCGTATAACGGAGGCATATCTGTGCCGCGACGAGGAAGAGCAGGAAGCCATTAACAAAGCGCGCCTGGCGACGTTCGGCGGCCTGTTTAGCTACGCAGCATAGCAAAATAGCGTTAAATATAATTAAATACTATTATGGGCGAATCCGATGCCCAGGCATCACTACATCTTAAGGATTTGGTATGTCAGATATTATCAGCGCGCCGGAAGCGGCACGCCTTATCGGCGTTAGCCTGCCGACCCTCCACAACTGGCGCAAGAACCCGGATCGCTTCCCGGATACACCGCAGCCGGTCAGCCACCACGGCAACCACCAGAAGTACAGCCGACGCCAGGTAGAAGCCTGGTTACGCAAACACAACGGAGAGGATTAAGCATGTCATTACCTAAATTCGACATAACCAACCATCCCCCTTTGCTGCATTTTGAAGGCTCGGATAACTACACCACCATGTACGATATGCCTAACGATGCCTATGTAGCAGAAGTAAGAGACGAGGCATTACTGCACAGTGCTGTGTTGCTGTTGGCTATGGAGGAACACTGTACCAGCGTCGAATGGGAGGCCTTATGGACAGAGCAAGCTGATGGAAAAAATAAAGCACAGGCTACCTGGGAAGCCATTAATGGGGACTGGGCCGAGTTAAGCCCTCGCCTTAAAGTGCGTCGCTTTTGCAAAGAGCTGGGGCTGGGGCTGACTAATAAGGACATGCTGGACGCAGTGGAACATGAAATTAAATGGTTTTATGACGACTGGCAGCGCCGCCAGATATTATCGGCCGAGAACATGAAAATAGAAGCCATGAAAGCCTATCTTCGCGGCAAATAACCGGCATGTTACCTGCGCTCAGCCTCGCCAGTGCGGGGCTTTTTCACACCTCAAAGCAGCCTTTCTTTGTTCCTGCGATACAAGTTTTCGCGAAAACGAAAGCAGTGGTATAGTCACTTCGTCAACAAATAAAGCGAGATATCCAAATGAATAGATTACTGATAGGTGCTGGTAAAGCAGCGGAACTGCTGGGAGTTAGTCGCCCAACATTAAATAAATGGGCCTCGGAGCCTGAGCTTTATCCAGACGTGCCGCGTGTGGTGGAAAGAAGCATTAAAGGGCAGAGACGGTATGACGCAGCAGAGGTAATGCTTTGCGCCGAAAACAGAAGGAATAAAGCGGCATGAACGCAGAAATGAAAAAGCCCCGGCTTGCAGGCCAGGGCTTAAAAAGCGCGGCGTTTGCAGACGCCAACACATCAACTTCAGCACTAAAGGATTTTAGCATGGAAGGCGAGAAAACGACCAAACGTAAACCGGCACCACCACGTAAAAGTAAGGATATTTTAACCGACAACCGGAAAGAACGCCAGGAAAATACGCCGGATAATGTGGTGCGCATGCCCTCGCAGCCCGCGCGCAGACTGACGGCAGAAGAAAAGCGAGCACGCCACGCGGCCCGCCTGGCTAATGCCGATATCCCGATCACGTCGCCGTTTGAAAAAGACAAACGCAACGCTCACCGCAAAGCAGCCGGCACAGTGACAGCCAAACCGCAGCCAGCGGCACCGGCAGAGCCTAAAGCGACAGAACAGCCCATCAGTAACCTGCGTGAATCCATGCCGGAGACGACGATTGAATCGGGTATGGCTGTAGCCTCGAAACAGCCCGCCTATAGCGTCCATCCGGGGCTGGATGCCATGACGGAAGACGCGCGCGATAAATATCAGGAATGCAGGAAACAGGGATTACTCGAATCTAGCAGTATGGCTATGGCTCGTCTTGTAGACGACAAGACACGGTATCGCATCACCGATCGGCTATCCGGGTTGCCAGAATCTGTTAACGGCGGTATGGACGCATCCAGAATAAAATTAGGTAACTGGGTAGAAGAAGGAAACCCGGAAGACTATCTGAAACCGGCAGGCGTTATCGCAGGCGAGATAAAGCACGGCATGGGCCTTGCTCTCGCGTCAGACCCGGCCGGAGCGCGCGGATCACACCAGGGCTTATATTTCTACACCGGCAAAGTGTGGAAACCGGCCGTTAATATCCTGAGCGTATTGTCTGACGAATCAGATCGGCAGAATATGCCCGCCGACGATCGGCAGGTTAAAGCTATTGCCGCCGCGCTGCGTAACAGGCTGCCTTTCATGGGCGAGACTAAAGCCGATGCCGTGCCGTTCGATAACGGTGTGCTTATGACGTCCGGCCCGCAGGCTGGCACCATGCTGCCGCACAGCCCCGACTTTTACTTTCTCTCTACTAACGGCATCACCTGGACAGATGGCGCGCCGTCGCCCGTGTTCGATCGCTGGCTGGATTTTGTGACCGAGGGTAATGAGAACATGCGCAACGCATTGCGGGCTATGTTCTGGCACGTTCTGACCAATACCGGATTAAAGCACTTCTACGAACTGACAGGCGAATCTAACACCGGCAAATCCGTAGCGAGCAGCCTGTGCCGTTTACTGGCCGGGGGCAGCGCTAACGAATTCACTATCACGTTTGAAACGCTGCGAAAAGGCGGTACGCACCAGTTCGCACAGCTGCCAGGTAAACGCCTGATCCTGATGCCTGAGCAATTTAGCGACGGCGGCCCTAACGCGCTTGCAGCCTTAAAAGCACTGTCCAGCGGGGGCGAAGATACGGTATCAGTAGATATTAAACTGGGTGCTCAATTTTCATATTGCAACATGGCGCCGGTAGTTATCACCAATAACACCCCGTTGGTGTTGAAGGACGGTAGCCAGGGCATCGTTAACCGCCGCGTTACGATCTGCATGAACCGGGTAGTACCGGCAGCCCAGCGCGATCGGCTTCTAACCGAAAAGCTTAAAGCAGAGCTGGGTAGTATTGCATGGCAGCTGATGCGCGATTTTGACGCCAGCACCGCTAACAAGGCGCTTGAAACCTGGAAGACAAGCAGCACGGATTTGCAGGACGTAATGGAAGCCGGTGATATTGATTTTGCGTTCGCTAAACTACTGACGCCTGCGTCAGATAAGGCGGCCTGGAAAATAGGCCTTATGCCTAAAGACGACGATTTAAGAAACGGCACGGTAGACCTGCATCCTGATGCTGGGCTTTATCCGCTTTACGTGCATTATCGAAAAATGATGGGCGAAGAACGCGGCACGGTTAATCAACGCAGCTTCAGCAAAATGATCCTTAATCACCTGAACACCATTCACGGCGACAGCGCCGGATATACGGCTTATCAGCTTTATCGGTCCAGGGGCATTAATCGTTTACGCTGGCAGCCCACAGAGGAACTAAAAACGCTCCTTACTGGTGCCGATTCTGTCCGGGCGCAATTGCTGGACGACTCCGAATAAAGCTAACTCCGCATCACCAAAGCGCCCATAGTGGCGCTTTTTTTACGCC
>NZ_JBGFFX010000025.1:0-5332 GCF_041224955.1 Erwinia aeris
CCGAGCATCTGGCTGCCAATAGGGCCGCCGGTACTCATGCCCACGCTCTGGTGTTTGACCTTATAGTCCGCGTGTTTTTCAATACTGCTGAAGCCCAGCGTGCCCGTATCCAGCCGGTTTTTATCCGCCGCTGCCGTCGAGCCGATAACCGCGCCATTCAGCTGCGTGTGGTCGCCCACCGTCACGTCAAAGCCGCCCTTGCCCGCAATGTCCGGGTAATGCCGGACTGCATGATTATCACCAGACAGGAACCGCAACCGGAGCTACCCATCGAGCCGGAAGTGGTGACCACGCTGCGTAAAGCCTGCAAAAAGCTCTCCGCACGCAAGCAGCGGCAGATTGAGGAGTTTATTCAGGTGCTCGCCACACTGCAGAAGCGGCCACGGAAGATCCCGGAAGGGTTGGTTGAGTGGCGACCACTTTAAGATAACGGGCTGGTTACAAAGTAAAAACCCCAGCCGGTTGACTGGGGTTTGTCATCATTACTTAATCGGATAATTATAATGTTCGGGAACTTTATAATCTACAGGGAAAGGTTTCTCATTAGGAATCTTGAAATAAATATCAATATCCTCAACCGCTTGATAAAAAGCTCCAGATACTCCCATCATGAAACTTCTGATGTGCAACAAAGCCGCTCGCATAGCCAACTCATCATTGCTATTTTTAGCCTTAATAAACAGTTCAACTGAGAGATTTATATTTTTAACATCCCTCTGAATGCTATCGACAAGTGAATAATCGTCGGCAAGATAAAGATTCTCATCTCGCAATTTATTACCTGCTTTTTTCTTTAAAAAAATCAGATACTCACGACTAAATTCATCCAAGGAATCAATATTTATCATTTTGGCAACCTCCGCTTTTCTTTAATTGCAGATTCCGTTTTTTTTCTGATTGTATGACCCATCAAGGTTAAGTACTGCTTTTACTTTTCCTCTGCTATCAAAAACTTCAATATGGTCTTTATGCAGTCCATCCAGATAATATTTATCTCCTCTGGAAATATGCTCACCAATAGCATTTTTAGCTTGATAAACACTTTTCCCCTGGAATACCTGGCTAGATTTCTGCGAACTTTCTTTTGCCAGGTTACCAAAACCAGACTGTTTAAAGAACTCACCCATATTCCCTACAGCTCCGGAGTTTGGCACATGTGGAACTTTTTTACCTGGTAATATAACCCCGGCCAGCATCCCGCCCGTGGCTTCCAGTACAGCCTGATTTCCCTCAGATGCCTGTTTGATCGTGTCGGCTACTGCTGACCAGGTATCCCTGCTCATCAGGGCTTTAACGCTGTCCGCCACTGCCTGATTTTTACCAGACAGGTCACTTAATGTCCTGTCGCAGTAGCCGTCACCTGTTGCACATGATGCCAGCGCCATAGCCGCATCTGCGGCATAATCCGCTGAGCCTAATGCTGCATCACCGGTATCAGCCAGGCCGTTAATAATTGCGTTCGCTATGGAAGAGGTTGTGCCTTCACCCAGCTTATTCCTGACCTGATCCTTCAGGAATTCAGCGACCTGTTTCACCGTCTCGCGGGCTTTGTCACCGCTCAGCGAGTTATTCTCAACCGCATTCTTCCCGGCCTTCGCCCCGGTCACCGCGCTGCCCGAACTGTCCCCGGCAAGCCTGCCCGCCAGCCCCGCCGCCAGCTTCCCCGACGCACTGATGTTCTGACGTTGCTCCTCGCTCAGGCCTGCACGGTCAACCCCCGGATAGAGCTGCTGTGCGATATACTCGCCCTTCGCCCCGCCTGATGCTCCCGCCAGCGCCGCACCCGGTACCGCGTGCACTATCAGGTTGGTCTCCACTTTAACCATCTTTTGCCTTCCAGGCCTTTCGTGGGTGCCATATCGTGAATGACTTTCACCCGATAAGGTACAGCCGCCCCTCTGGCTGACGCTGGCCAATCTCTGCACTATTGCCTCTCAACCCGTTCTCTCTAAACGACTTGTCACAAAGGGCTGACAGGCCTGTAACTAACCAAGCATCAATCGTCAGTTAAAAAACATCCTGTATCGATTGGCCAGCATTAGCATATTTTACTTGTAGTCTGTTGGTGAGGCTGATTTCTCTTTCGACATGAGAAACTGCCCCACACCAATAATAACCCCGCATCCGATTGATATTTCCAACCCTCTAATCAAGTCATTTCTATCAAAATCAAAATCATCAACTAAACAATAGGATACTAAAGATATAAGTAATCGACCACCTACAAGAAAAGTAAAAAGGCCAACCACCCATAAAACCACTAACAATAATAAAATTTTAATTTTATTATTTTGCATTACTACTTTTCTCCAGTTTTCTTTGAACTTTTTCAGCAAGATTTCGTGTGGAACTCCCGAGATATTCAGAACCTGCAGATTCAGCGACTACCCCTGTTATTTTAGGTATTGTAAACTGAGGGATTGTGTCCTGCACCTTCTCCACTCTTTTACCTATCGCTGCGCCCCCCAGTATCCCTAAACCTGCTCCAATCATCGGTGCTAAAGTATTTTTACCCTGCAGCCTGGCTCCCGCATACGCACCGGCAACGCTCGCTGCTTCAGTGAACCAGAATCCTTTACCCTGCGTTAAAGGACTGACACCGGTTGCAATCAGTGCATCCGTGGCGCTGAACGGCTCTCCACTACTTAGTTGGTTAAACACGTTAGCTGTGCCGCCTATCGCACCTGCGCCCATCACCGCCTCAGCTGTCGCAGTGGCTGGCAGTAACACCGGCGCCACAAACGTCGTCACCCCTGCCCCCCAGGCCGTTAACAATCCTGTTGCCGGATTCTGACCGGCAGGCAGGTTGCCTTTAGCCATATCTGCCGAAAGAACTGCTTTATCTTGCAATGTCATGCCCGGGAGTGCTTTCCCATTTTCATCGACCTGATTATCTGTATTTGTCATTAAGCTACCCTGTGCAAGGCCGTAATTATTCAGGCCTGAGGGTAGATTAAACAATTCATTATTCTCAACCGCATTCTTCCCGGCCTGTGCACCCGTTATCGCACCGCCCGTGCTGTCTCCGGCAAGCCCGCCCGCAAGGTCCGCAGCCAGCGTGCCCAGCGCGCTGATGGTCTGCCGCTGCTCCTCACTCAGGTCTTCACGCTTAACTCCCGGATACCTCTGCTGCGCGATGTACTCGCCCATCGCCGCGCCAGAAGCACCCGCAAGTGCAGGATTACCCGACGCGTATGAGATCACCGCGCCCACTACCGCGTGCGCAATCAGGTTCGCCTGAACGTTCACCACCTCTTTGCCGTCCGGGCCTTTCGTGGTCGTCAGCGTATGTATCTGCTCCGCCAGGCATTCAATAGCAAAGGCGAGATTTGTGCAGGAAACACTGATTTACGAGCGGGTGATAAAGGGCAGGCTGATAATCAGTCCACATGAGCCGCTGCAGGTATCTCAAGTAGAGCCTTAAGTGGTAAATATACAGAAACCAATCTGTAAGAAGTTATCTGACTGCATGCTGAAGATCTCAGAGTTTATCCAGGCAATTGCCATACCGCGGGAGCGTCACGCAAGGTCTAGGAATGAACTTTGGAATGGCGCATTTCGGAGTAAGCGGCTGTCAGAAATTCCCGGCTCAGCCCCCAAGAAAATCTTTAATTTCAAAAGGGTCTTAACAGATCGAAAAAGTAACTGATATGAGATTAATAAAATCCCGGCTCGATAGCCGGGGTTTTATTAGCGTTTCAGACTATGGTAGAAATCTAAAACGCTTTTTAAATCAGTTTCCCATTCTGATATTTTCATACCTTCTTCATTATGCGTTGTTCGCGGCTCAATAAAATCATTTATAGTTTCAGGAGTAAAGCTGGGGCAGTCATCTGAAAACAAAATGATATTTTGAACGAAAACATTACTTTCCAAAAAATACAACACCCAAGTAAATATAAAGTTCACATTGTTTGGCTCATACATTGAAACAGCTAAAGCTGCATGTTTTTTATTAGCCAGCCCCTCTTCAAGTGAACTTAGCCAGTTAACTTTGTAGTCATTAACACTCCAGTAAGATAGAGGTATATTCATCATTTCTGAAAATTCATCAATTATTATTGATGCTGGCAAGACGCACTCGCCATCGACATATACTGCTTCACTTTCAGGAAAAATACCAAACATATATCAGTCCTTAACTCGTTTTAGATCACTATCATAAGTCCCCATACGTTTTCCTTTACGGTCAAACATTTTCCAACCATTAGTAACATTATGGCTATCAACATCAGGCGTGATATACGTTTTACCGTCAAAGAATACTGGTTGCCCAAGAGAATTAAATGGCGCTTTAGGAGCGATTATTTTTCGTTCAAAACCTAAATTACTGGCAGTTTCTTGAGCTTCTTTTCCTCTTAGGGCCAAATAAGCTAAATCATCTTTATTATACTCAGGAATCGGCGTGACCGTTGTATTGCCTCCCGTATCCGGCAGACCATCACTATTCCCGGTATTGCCTGGTCCCTGCTCACCAGACCGATCCGGCGTAACCAGTGACGTTCTTTTATTTTCATCATGAAAAGGATTAACCAGTTTTCCGCCGGTCAGATCATCATTCACCGGCGCAGTT
Organism: Erwinia aeris; assembly: GCF_041224955.1. Lineage (NCBI taxonomy): Bacteria > Pseudomonadati > Pseudomonadota > Gammaproteobacteria > Enterobacterales > Erwiniaceae > Erwinia > Erwinia aeris. The sequence goes on from NZ_JBGFFX010000025.1 coordinate 4,574, forward strand.
TCCGTTTTGTTACTACTGCCATCCTGATGCTGCTGATTATGCGCCACTTTTGGATTGCGGGATTTTGCAGTATCATCACGCGCTTCAACGATTGCACGACCATCAGTGATCGGCGGAGTATCCGCCTCAGTTCCTGACCTTTTCAGAGTCTTATCCAGCTCGGATGCAATTATGTTATTCGCATTCTGAACTACCTTGTCACCCGGACTCAATGGTAATCCCGGAACGGGTACAGGCGTAGCCCTTGGTGGCTGGAGAAGATTATTATTTTCCAACGCATTCTTCCCGGCCTGCGCGCCCGTCACCGCAGCACCCGCACTGTCCCCGGCAAGCCCGCCCGCCAGCCCTGCCGCCAGCTTCCCCAGCGCGCTGGTGGTCTGACGCTGCTCCTCGCTCAGGTCTGCACGGTCAACGCCCGGATAGAGCTGCTGCGCAATATACTCGCCCGCCGCGCCGCCTGACGCCCCCGCCAGGTACGGCGCCGCACCGCCCGCAACGGCTCCCGCCACGTTGCCGCCCGCCAGCGCCGAGGCCGCCGCCGTCGCCGCGCTGATGCCCTGCTGAAGGGCGCTGCCCGTTCCCCACGGCGCCATGGCATTAGTGTAAGCCTGCTTCGCTATATCGTCGTAGCCGGGCGCCGTTTTCACCCCGTTCTGCCGCGCTTTTTCTTCCAGCTGCGTCTTCGCTGCCGCCAGCAGTTTCGGGTCCAGCTTCGCCTTCTCGCCGGCTATCTGGCCCTGCGTCCTCACGATATCGCTA
>NZ_JBGFFX010000026.1:0-3136 GCF_041224955.1 Erwinia aeris
TTCACTTCTGAGTTCGGCATGGGGTCAGGTGGGACCACCGCGCTAAAGCCGCCAGGCAAATTCTGTTTCCCCCGCCGCCCTGAGGCCGCGCGGGTTTATCCGTGAACAGGCTGAAAATGTTGCGTCTCTCATAACGCTTACCAGAACGCTTCTGGCGTTGTAAGGTTAAGCCTCACGGGTCATTAGTACCGGTTAGCTCAACGCATCGCTGCGCTTACACACCCGGCCTATCAACGTCGTCGTCTTCAACGTCCCTTCAGGTGGCTTAAAGCCACAGGGAGAACTCATCTCGAGGCAAGTTTCGCGCTTAGATGCTTTCAGCGCTTATCTTTTCCGCACTTAGCTACCGGGCAGTGCCATTGGCATGACAACCCGAACACCAGCGGTGCGTTCACTCCGGTCCTCTCGTACTAGGAGCAACCCCTCTCAATTCTCCAGCGCCCACGGCAGATAGGGACCGAACTGTCTCACGACGTTCTAAACCCAGCTCGCGTACCACTTTAAACGGCGAACAGCCGTACCCTTGGGACCTACTTCAGCCCCAGGATGTGATGAGCCGACATCGAGGTGCCAAACACCGCCGTCGATATGAACTCTTGGGCGGTATCAGCCTGTTATCCCCGGAGTACCTTTTATCCGTTGAGCGATGGCCCTTCCATACAGAACCACCGGATCACTATGACCTGCTTTCGCACCTGCTCGAGCCGTCACTCTCGCAGTCAAGCCAGCTTATGCCATTGCACTAACCTCACGATGTCCGACCGTGATTAGCTGACCTTCGTGCTCCTCCGTTACTCTTTGGGAGGAGACCGCCCCAGTCAAACTACCCACCAGACACTGTCCGCACCCCGGATCACGGGGCCACGTTAGAACACCAGCCATTAAAGGGTGGTATTTCAAGGACGGCTCCACGCGGACTGGCGTCCACGCTTCGAAGCCTCCCACCTATCCTGCACATCAAGGACCAGTGTTCAGTGTCAAGCTGTAGTAAAGGTTCACGGGGTCTTTCCGTCTTGCCGCGGGTACACTGCATCTTCACAGCGATTTCAATTTCACTGAGTCTCGGGTGGAGACAGCCTGGCCATCATTACGCCATTCGTGCAGGTCGGAACTTACCCGACAAGGAATTTCGCTACCTTAGGACCGTTATAGTTACGGCCGCCGTTTACCGGGGCTTCGATCAAGAGCTTCTCCTTGCGGATAACCCCATCAATTAACCTTCCGGCACCGGGCAGGCGTCACACCGTATACGTCCACTTTCGTGTTTGCACAGTGCTGTGTTTTTAATAAACAGTTGCAGCCAGCTGGTATCTTCGACTGGCCTCGGCTCGGGGAGCAAGTCCCTCCACCTACGCGCCAGCGTGCCTTCTCCCGAAGTTACGGCACCATTTTGCCTAGTTCCTTCACCCGAGTTCTCTCAAGCGCCTTGGTATTCTCTACCTGACCACCTGTGTCGGTTTGGGGTACGATTCCGTGTTACCTGGAGCTTAGAGGCTTTTCCTGGAAGCAGGGCATCTGTTGCTTCAGCACCGTAGTGCCTCGTCATCACGCCTCAGCCTTGAAGTGTTCCGGATTTGCCTGGAACACAAGCCTACACGCTTAAACCGGGACAACCGTCGCCCGGCCAACATAGCCTTCTCCGTCCCCCCTTCGCAGTAACACCGAGTACAGGAATATTAACCTGTTTCCCATCGACTACGCCTTTCGGCCTCGCCTTAGGGGTCGACTCACCCTGCCCCGATTAACGTTGGACAGGAACCCTTGGTCTTCCGGCGAGCGGGCTTTTCACCCGCTTTATCGTTACTTATGTCAGCATTCGCACTTCTGATACCTCCAGCAGACCTCACAGTCCACCTTCGACGGCTTACAGAACGCTCCCCTACCCAACAACACATAGTGTCGCTGCCGCAGCTTCGGTGCATGGTTTAGCCCCGTTACATCTTCCGCGCAGGCCGACTCGACCAGTGAGCTATTACGCTTTCTTTAAATGATGGCTGCTTCTAAGCCAACATCCTGGCTGTCTGTGCCTTCCCACATCGTTTCCCACTTAACCATGACTTTGGGACCTTAGCTGGCGGTCTGGGTTGTTTCCCTCTTCACGACGGACGTTAGCACCCGCCGTGTGTCTCCCGTGATAACATTCTTCGGTATTCGCAGTTTGCATCGGGTTGGTAAGCCGGGATGGCCCCCTAGCCGAAACAGTGCTCTACCCCCGAAGATGAGTTCACGAGGCGCTACCTAAATAGCTTTCGGGGAGAACCAGCTATCTCCCGGTTTGATTGGCCTTTCACCCCCAGCCACAGGTCATCCGCTAATTTTTCAACATTAGTCGGTTCGGTCCTCCAGTTAGTGTTACCCAACCTTCAACCTGCCCATGGCTAGATCACCGGGTTTCGGGTCTATACCCTGCAACTTAACGCCCAGTTAAGACTCGGTTTCCCTGCGGCTCCCCTATACGGTTAACCTTGCTACAGAATATAAGTCGCTGACCCATTATACAAAAGGTACGCAGTCACCCCCATTAAGAAGGCTCCCACTGCTTGTACGTACACGGTTTCAGGTTCTGTTTCACTCCCCTCGCCGGGGTTCTTTTCGCCTTTCCCTCACGGTACTGGTTCACTATCGGTCAGTCAGGAGTATTTAGCCTTGGAGGATGGTCCCCCCATCTTCAGACAGGATATCACGTGTCCCGCCCTACTCTTCGAACCCACAATAAGCATGCCTTTGTGTACGGGAGTATCACCCTGTACCCTGCGACTTTCCAGACGCTTCCACTGACACACAAACTGATGATGGTTCCGGGCTGTTCCCCGTTCGCTCGCCGCTACTGGGGGAATCTCGGTTGATTTCTTTTCCTCTGGGTACTTAGATGTTTCAGTTCCCCAGGTTCGCCTTGCAGCACTATGTATTCATGCTGCAATGATGCACAAGTGCACCGGGTTTCCCCATTCGGGTATCGTCGGTTGTTGCGGTTCATATCACCTTACCGACGCTTATCGCAGATTAGCACGCCCTTCATCGCCTCTGACTGCCAGGGCATCCACCGTGTACGCTTAGTCACTTAACCTCACAACCCACAAGCGTCCCGAAAGACGATTGTCAGCTGCAAGCATTTGAGAGACTCGAACATATCGTT
>NZ_JBGFFX010000028.1:0-1449 GCF_041224955.1 Erwinia aeris
TATAGTCATCCATCCTATTTTGAGTTTTGAATATAGTACAGGGAAACTGTAGAGCCGCCATCATGATACATTCCTTGTGTCATTGTCCGGTGTAGTGTTCACAGAGGATAATACGCGGTGACTGGCAGTGATGTAAATGCCGTGCAATCACCACCGTAATTTTTTACAGAAAAGCGTTAACCACGCACGCTGGCCTGGATAAGAGCGGGTAAAGAGTAAATTCCTGCCCGTGCTGCAAAAGGCCCGGTATCTGTTAAACAGGTCGCTATATATCTGGGCTGATCGGGACGCAATATCACAGGTGTAGCAGGTGGCCAGGTGTTGCCGCTTTTCTTTCCGTCGAAATAGCCCTTTGGTCTTTTGCTATACCCACATGGCAAGTGCAATTTAGAAAGAACGGAAATTTTATTGCTGCCTTAACGGCAGATGACTGAATTTATTCGTATTTTCTTTTATCTATCTCACCATTTTCCTTTACGTAATATTTTCCGCTATCCATTCGAAAATACAAGCCTGTATTTTTACTGTATACCACCATCATTAGCGAGTTTTTATCAATGCAGTTTTTTACTGCTTTCATATCGTCAAAGCAGAGTCTGTCATAACCATCAGTTTCTTTATATCCATCACCAAAATCCCAAAAAATGATGGTAAAAAAACCATCCTCGGCAGGCTTGGGGGTGTTGTAAATATCCTTTATTTTTTTCTTGTTTGTCAGCCAATAATTAATTTTCCCTCGTTCGGTTAATGGAAAATTCTTTACCAGGATATCGCTATAGTTATGCCTTTGGTGAATGGCTATGATCTCCACGGGACGTAATGACAACCAAAGTAAGTAACCCAGCAGAGTACAGCCAATCAGTAATGATGCACAAAGCAATTTTTTATTTTTGGATTTCATTGCGTTCGCCTGTAATCTCTACAGTTGCTCCGATATCGGTTATGTATGGCTTGAAGCCAAACTGACAGTATCGCTGCAGCACGAACCAGATACGGAAGAAATGAAACTGGTTGAATCTTGTTTGCAGAATATCATCGCTGTCCAGACCAAAGTGATCCTGGATCTGATAATGCACCACTGCCCGGTAACGGTCATTATCAATTTTTAATGACTTTATTGTAATACATGTTGCCCAGGTATCGTGAACAGTGATACCCATACCATTATAATTATCCTGGAATCTGTCGAATTTAGGAAGCTTTCCGCTAAGTACGGCATCCCTCAGTTTGCCTGATCCTTCTCGTGGGTAACATTTATTTTCCCAATTAATATTTATGCTTAAGGCTTCTTGCAATAATAAGTATGTACTGTTTTTTGTTCTGTCATTGCGAATATGCTCCTTTAAAGCCGTGTCCATTGACATATCATGGAAGGGCGTACCGTTGCCGTTCTGCATATGGGTGATCATCTTTTCGATCAGGTGGCTGTACGGCCCATAAATGGAAAAC
>NZ_JBGFFX010000029.1:0-1256 GCF_041224955.1 Erwinia aeris
TGTAGTGGTCAACAAAAACTGGCCACGGCTTTAGAGTTTTTCCAGAACAATCGCTCTGATTCATTTGGCGTCAAACCCCCGTTATATTGATGAGGTCTGAGCTGGCTGTAATATCCCGTGATGTAATTCGTTATCGCTGTGCTGGCTTCGCTAAAATTTACGTACCCATTATCCGGCACCCACTCTGTTTTCAGGCTTCTGAAGAACCGTTCCATTGGGCTGTTATCCCAGCAATTTCCCCGGCGACTCAGGCTTTGCTTTATCTGATATCTCCACAGTAACTGTCTGAAATTCCTGCTGGTATAGTGACTGCCTTGATCCGAGTGATACAGTAAATTAGCCGGTTTTCCTCGTGCTTCCCAGGCCATCGACAGGGCTTTACCCGTCAGTGCTGAATCAGGGAAAAATGACATCGCCCAGCCAACCGGTTTACGGGAAAACAAATCGAGTACTACAGCCAGATAAGCCCAGCGTTTTCCCGTCCAGATATAAGTCACATCACCGCACCAGGCCTGATTAGGCTCGGTAACAGCAAATTGGCGATCCAGATAATTAGGAATCTCAATGTGTTCCTTAGACGCCTTCTTATAACGATGGCCAGGTTGCTGACAGCTGATAATATTAAGCGCTTTCATCAGCTTTGTTGCCCGCCAGCGGCTCAGTTTTATACCTTTGGTGGTGACCATCGCGGCAATGCTTCGCGCTCCTGCTGAGCCGTTACTTTCGCGATAAACTTCACGCACAAGGCTCAGTAATGCCACTCTCGTGGCGTCAGGCTTCCTGGGCTGCCGCCAGTATTTATAACTGCTGCGATGAACCCCAAACACGTTGCACACAACGGCAACAGGAAACCGCGCCCTGAGTTTCTCAACTAATGAGAATTGTTCAGGGAGTCTGACATCAAGAGCGCGGTAGCCTTTTTTAATATATCCCTTTCCATTTCAACGCGTTGAAGTCTTTTCTTCAATTCACGTATCTCAATCTGCTCAGGTGTCATGGGTGAAGCAGTGGGTGATTTCCCCGCTCGCTCTTCTTTCAGTTGTCGAACCCATTTGTCCATCGTGGATTTGCCGACATTCATCGCAGTGGCAGCGGCGGCAACGGTGTAGTGCTGATCGAGTACAAGCTGGGCAGCTTCGAGGCGAAACTCTGGGCTAAAATTGCGTCTGTTACGTCCGGTCATAATGTCACCTGTTTTGACTATGAGGCGATGATATCACCTCTATTCAGGTGGCCAAATTCACTATGCCACTACA